>CAYVPZ010000329.1:0-5820 GCA_964453955.1 uncultured Solibacteraceae bacterium
GAGTGGGAAACGCACGAGGCTACGTGGCTGGGGTGGCCGCACAACCCGACCGACTGGCCGGACAAGCTGGATACCATCCGCTGGGTGTACGGCGAAATGGTGCGCCGAATCGCCCCGGGTGAGATTGTCCGCATACTTGTGAACTCGAAAGCCGAAAAGAAGCTGGCGCGCCGGTATCTGGAACGCGCCGGCGCCGGGGGCCGCGTGGAGTTCATCGTGCTCCCCACCAACCGCGGCTGGATGCGCGACAGCGGCCCCATCTTCGTGCGCCGCTCGACCGGCCAGGACCTCGAAACCGCCATCGTACACTTCCACTTCAACGCCTGGGCGAAGTATCCGGACTGGCGAAAGGACCGCCGCGTCCCCGAGATCGCGGCAAAGCGGCTGCGTCAACCGCTGTTCGACGCGCAATGCAACGGGCGCCCGTTCGTGCTGGAAGGCGGCGGCATCGACGTCAACGGCCACGGCACCCTGCTCACCACCGAAGAATGCTATCTCAGCCGCAAAGTGCAGGTACGCAACCCCGGTGTTGGCCGCAAGGATTTCGAGAGGGCGCTCCGCGAAAACCTGGGCGTCACCAACGTCTTCTGGCTCGGCGGCGGCGTGGTGGGCGACGACACGCATGGCCACGTGGACGACATCTGCCGCTTCGTGAACCGGAACACCGTCGTGCTCATTCGCGAAGAAAACCGGAAGGACTTCAACTATCGCCCGCTCGCCGGGAACTGGGAGCGAATTGAGGACCTGCGCCTCGAAGATGGGTCGAAGCCCGAAGTAGTTGCGCTCCCCGTGCCCGCGCCGCTGACCTTCGATGGCGATCGGTTGCCCGCCAGCTACGCCAACTTCTATATCGCCAACGCCGCCGTGATCGTTCCCACCTTCAATGACCCTCAGGACCGCGTTGCCCTCGGCATCCTCGGCGAGCTTTTCCGCGACCGCCCGGTCGTCGGCATCCACGCGGTCGATCTGGTGCTGGGCTTCGGCACCCTGCACTGCCTCACCCAGCAACAACCGGCCGCAACTGCGGCGCGCGGAAACGAGTCATAATCGGGAAGTGACGATGCGTTTCTGCGCGCTGCTGCTGTGTCTGAACGTCGCCGTACTCGCCGAGGAGCCGGTGGGCGCGAGCGACGTTGTCGCCATGGTCACCGCCTCGCTCGCGGTCGATCGCGACGATCAGAGGATCGCCGAGGCGGTGGCGTCGGCGCATCTCAGCGAGCGCCTCCCGGATGCCACCGTCGCCATGCTGCGTCAAATGGGTGCCGGGCGCGAAACGGTCTACCAGCTTCAGACGCTTGCCAGGAAATCGCGCGCACTCCCACCTCCTTCCGAAGAGCCCATCGGCATGGCCCCCGAACCGTCCGCGAGCGAGCGCACGGCGATGATCGACGTCATGCTCCGGTACGCCGTCGAATATCTCGCCAGTCTGCCGAATTTCGTTTGCACTCGCGAGGCCCGGCAGTTCCGCACGGGTATCCATGTGCGACCCCATTCGGGACTCACCGCAACGGTTGGTCTGGATGCCACCCCGCATGCCGCGGACAAGCCCTGGGGCGCTGCCGGCTCGTACACGGCCGAGGCGGCGTACGCCGGGGGAGTGGATCGTTACAAACTGACGCTCGTGGACGGCAAGCCCACCACGAGGTCGTTCGAGCAGCTCCAGCAGAGGGTGTCCTGGGGCGAGTTCGCCGGCGCGGTGGAGGAAGTCTTCGGCTCCGGCGCGAACTTCGAATGGGACCGCTGGGAGGTGACCGGCGGAAAACGGTCGGCCGTCTTCGCCTACCATACCGATGCAACGCATTCCCACTACACCATCTGCTGCCCGCCGGCGCTTACCGCTCATCGCGGCTTTGTCTACGCCGATCCGCAAAGCGGCGCGGTTCGGCGGATCATCATCTATGCCACCGGGCTGACCAAAAACTCCCCGATGGCGGCCGTCGGGAACGTGGTCGACTACAGAGAGGTGGCCATCGGCGACCGGCACTATTTGCTGCCCCGGACCTCGGTGGCCTACAGCCGCGCCGGGGTGGTGGAATCGCGGGAAGACATCGACTACCGGAGCTACCGCAAATTCGGCGCCGACGCCACCGTGGCGTTCCCTGCCGCGGACCAGCCCCAGCCATAGCAGTTGTCATGGGCCATAATCGATGGGTGGGGATGCGTTTCTGCACGCTGGCCCTGTGCCTGAGCGCTGCCGTCTTCGCCGAAACGCCGATGGCCGTCAGTGACCTGGTCGGCATGGTCACCAGCGCACTTGCGGTGGATCGTGACGATCGGAGGATCGCCCGCGCGCTGGAGCCCGTTCGTCTCAGCGAACGCCTCTCGTACACGACCATCGGGATGCTGCGGCAGATGGGCACGGGCCAGGCCACGTTCCGCCAGCTTCAGGCGCTCGCGAAGAAATCCCGCGCGCTCCCGCCACCCTCCGAGGAGCCCATCGGCGTCACCCCCGAACCGTCCGCGAGCGAGCGGGCAGCGATGGTCGACGCCATGCGGCGGTACGCCTCCGGCTATCTCGCCAGCATGCCGGATTTCATTTGCACGCGCGAGGCCCGGCTGTTCCGCACCATCGGAGACAAGCGCTGGCGTCGCGCCGGTTCGTACACCGCCGAGGCGACGTATGCCGGGGGAACCGACCACTACAAACTGATCCTTCTGGACAATAAGCCCACCACGAAGTCCTTCGAGGAGCTTCGTCACGCGGTGTCCTCGGGCGAGTTCGCCGGCACGTTGAAGGAGGTCTTCGATTCCGCCCCGGACTTCGAGTGGGATCGCTGGGAAGTGACCGGCGGAAAGCGCTCGGCCGTGTTCACCTACTATGTCGATCCCGCGCATTCACACTACTGGATCTGCTGCCCTCCGGCGGTCACCGCGCACCGGGGCCTTGTCTATGCCGATCCGCGAACCGGAGCCGTTCGGCGGATCATCATCTATGCCACCGGATTGCCGGGCCGTTCGCGGGTTATTGCCGCCGCGCATGTGCTGGACTATGGCGAGGTGGCGATCGGCGATAACCGCTACCTGCTGCCCCGAACCTCGTCGGCCTACAACCGCACATCGAGCGTCGAATCGCGGGAAGACATCGATTATCGCGACTACCGCAAATTCGGCGCCGCCGCCACCGTGGCGTTCCCCGCCGCGGAACAGCCATAATCTTCTTCCGCGTTTCTGACGATAGAAGAAATTGATGGCGCCATGGTCGGAAGATTTCTCGGAGTGCAGCCTGGAGGAGGTTCTCCAATCGCAGGCCGAGAACCGCGCGTGGGGCAAGGACCTTCGCCGCAGAACCAACGCCCTGGTGAACGACCGGCTGGCCAAAAACATAAGCCAGGACGATTATGTGACCGCGCGCAGGGTGGCCCACGAAGACGGCGCCGAGTACCGGCGTCGGGCGGCGATCCTCGACACACAAATAGTCCGCCGTTCGGCCTACTCGCAACCTCGCGAGGGTTAGCACTGCGGCAGGCTGCAGCCGGCTAACGGAATCTCTGCCGGGCTGGCCCAACTTCTCCCTGGGACCAGTCGCGTCTGGGCAGGGTGGAAGAGAGTTTCCGCATGGGCGCCGGCGTGGCGGTCGGCACGGTCAAACATCTCGCGCCGGAGGAGAAGGTGCAGCTCATTGTCGAGGCCATGAGCACGGAGACCCTGACCACCTCGGAAATCGTAGTTGCCATTTCCACACCATGAGCGATAGAAGCGAGGTCTATCAGGCTACTGGGTGGATTGATAGCGAGATTTCTATCGCGCTGAGTGGTGGCCTCGGGGAGGGTCGAACTCCCACACCCTTACGGGTACCAGATCCTAAGTCTGGCGCGTCTGCCAATTTCGCCACGAGGCCCAATACAACTGATCGTACTATGGCCGCGCGGCGCAGCAAACGAGGCGGACGCCTAGGGTCCCTACGTCGCGCACAGCTTGAGCGCCGGCGCGACGAAACCGGCCGCCATCACCAGGCGTGGGCTCGAGTCGCCGCAGTGGCATTGCGAGCGGTCCAGTTGCCAGCCTTCGCGGCGCGGCAGGGGTCCGCACACATGCAGGCCCTCGTGCGCGTCGCATTCGCTCGCGATCAGCCGATTGCGCCGGGTCAGATATTGCTCGAACGCGGGCACGCCGAACACATCCCAGAACATTTCGCGATCGTACTCGGTCAGCCCCGCTTCCCCTTCATACGTGAACGCGACCACGGCGTTCCTTACGCTGGCGGGGGCGGCGCTCAGAGCGATCCGGCGAAGCTGCGCGGCAGTGCCCGCCAGCACCTCCGGTTCAAACCGCAGAGCCTCTTCCTCATCGAGCCGGTTGAAGCAACGAACCTGGCGCGTTTCTCGAAAACCGGGCGCCAGCACGGCGACCCGCGGATTCCCCGCGGAGGGATATACAAAGGGCGCGGAGTTCGCTCCAAATGCGCCAATCCGCGGCTTCCTGAAAAAGCCGAGAGTCATGGGTTCAGGTCTGTATCCAGAAAGTGCGGCGCGAAAAGAATCGTTCTCACGAAAAGAGACGAACCAGGTTGTCGTGCAGCACCAGCCGCGCATCGCTCGCGCTGACGCCGAGTTCGTACAGGGCGCCAGCCTGCACATCGAATATCTGCCTGTGCCAGCCACGGGGGAAGAACGACGAATCGGTCCCAAATAATAATCGCGATGGCCCCACTACACCCAGTGCCCTTCGGAACACGTCGCGCAGATTCATCGACTCCTGTTCGTAACGCATCCAATTGTTCGAGCTGGAGGTATCCAGATACACGTTGGGACACAAATCCGCTACCATCAGCGCTTCGCGGAGATACCCAGCGCCGAAATGCGGGATGACAAACCGAACCGCAGGATAGCGTAGTGCTATCGCATGCAGGTCTACCGGATTCGAGAAGCGCAGGTCGAAATCCGAGGGCAGCCCCAGCTTTCCGCGAACGCCCACGGTGAGCACGCCGCAGTGCACGAAAGCGACGCCGCGGCGCGCCGCCAGCAACTCCACCAGCGCCACCGCGCGCTCATCCTGGATGGAGTAGCGGTGCATGGCCGGAAAGAAGCACAGCCCATGGAGATGACCGGAGTCGAGCGCGCGCGCGATCCGTTCCGGTGTGCCCGGGGCGCAGGGGTTCACCATGGCCCAGGCATGAAGACGATCGGGAAAACGGCGCGCCGCGGCGATCACCGAATCCTCGTCGCCGGGCACGCTGGCGATCAGCGCCGCGCGCTCCACGCCCTGGCGATCCAGTTCCTCCACCCACCGCCCGGCCAGCACCTCCGGTTCGGCCGCGGGAAGCTGCCAGCCGAGAACGGACGCCATTGCTTCCGGGGAAATCTCTTTTTGCGCGGCCAGCGATGCAAAGAAGCGGCGGGAGAAGAAATGGATGTGCGCGTCGGCGGCCGGCAGCGGTCCCCAGGGCGTTTCCATCACTCTTCGTGTCCGGCGGCCTCGCTGGCGCTGAAGTGCGTCAAACCGGCGGCGAGCGCGAGCTGCGTCAGGCCGGCCACGTTGTTCACGTTCAGCTTCTTCATCATGGTCTTGCGATAGCTGCGCACGGTTTGCAGGCCCAGATCCAGCATTACTGCAATCTCCTTGCTGGTCTTGCCCTCGGCCACCAGACGCAGCACCTGCAGCTCGCGCGGCGAGAGACCGTCCAGAGCGGAAGCCGCCGGTTTCGATTCCAGGTCGCCGCGCTGAATCCGGTGCAGCAGCTTGTCGGAAACCTGCGGGCTCAAATACGAGCCGCCCTTGGCCACCGTGCGCAGGGCGTCCACCAGGTCGTTGTCGGAGGCCCGTTTCAGCACGAACGCGCGCGCGCCGGAGCGAATCGCGCTCACCACGGAGTGCTCGTCG
>CAYVPZ010000330.1:0-5815 GCA_964453955.1 uncultured Solibacteraceae bacterium
GGCGCGAGCGCGATTCACCTCGATCGCGACGGCGGCGTTATCGGCTCGGCCGGACCGTCTATGTCTGGTCCGGCATCCGGCTGGTCGGTTTCGGCGCGAAGCGGCCCGTCTTCATCCTTGGCCCGAACACACCCGGCTTCGCGGAGGGCGCCGGTGGTTACATGCTGTGGTTTACCGATGAACGAACGCCCGCCGGCCAGCCCATTGCCGACGCCAGCGAATTCACCTTCTACAGCGCGGCGACGAACATCGATTTCGAAATCGACCCAGGGAATCCGGCCGCCGTGGCCATCCGCTTCAACGTGGCCCAGCACGGATTCGTTTCACACGCCGACTTCCATCTGGGCTCCGCCCGCGCGGCGATGGAGGCCGTGGGGAATCAGGCGAGCGACATCCACGTGTATGGCGGCGAATTCGGCATCGTCACCGGGAAGACCTCGCCGGCCTGGCAGTTCCTGCTGATGGATTCGAGTTTCCGCGGGCAGCGAACGGCGGCCATTCGCACGCACGAAGCGGGCTTCACACTCATTCGCGATCGCTTCGACCAGGTCCCGGTGGCCATTCAAATTCCGCGGGGCGAGGTGGAGCAGCTCTACGGCCGCGATTTGCAAATGCGGCGCATCTCTCGCGCCGTTCTGCAACTCGGAGACACGCGGAACCTGCGCTCGGAGATCACACTCGAGAACGTCGCCTGCGCCCACGTCGCGCAGTTTGCCGAGGGTGTCGCCGCCCCATCGCCATTCTTCGTCGAAGAGCATTTCACGGCGGGGCTGGAGATCGGTCCCGATGGCCGGGAGAAGGGCGTCTCGCTGCGCCACCGCGAGCGCCAACTGCACCAGGAAGGCGCCCCGGTGCGAAGCGATATCCCTGCGCTTCCTGCCATGAGCTCCTGGATGAACGTGCACACGCTCGGCGTGAAGGGAGACGGCGGCACGGACGACACCGCGGCTCTGCAGCAGGCCATCGACGCGCACCGGACGCTCTTCTTCCCGAGCGGAATGTACCGGCTCACCGGATCGCTGCGCCTCCGCCCGGACACCGTCCTCATCGGACTGAGCCCCTTCACCACGCAGTTCACGCTGGCCGACTCCGACCCGAACTTTCAGGGCGAGGGTCCGGCCATACCTCTGCTGATCGCTCCTGGCGGCGGGACCGACGTTGTCACCGGTTTCGGCATCTCCACGGGAAACGCCAATCCGCGAGCCGCCGGCGTGGAATGGCTGGCGGGCCCGCGCTCCATGCTCGAAGACGTCAACTTCATTCGCGGCCGCAGCGAATACGTCGGCCTGCTCGCGCCCGCCGCGCCCGTGCCCCCGCCCCCGTCCCAGCGTCCGCCGATGCAACTCGACGCGCAGTATGCCAGCCTCTGGGTTCACGATGGCGGCGGTGGAGTTTTTCGGGGCATCTGGTCGCACGCAGGCACCGCGAAGGCCGGCCTGCTGGTGGAGAACACCAGTACCCCGGGGGTCGTCTACCAGTTCTCCTGCGAGCACCACATGAGCAGAGAGGTCCGCATGGACCATGCCGCCAAGTGGAAGATCTTCGCGCTGCAGACCGAAGAAGAAAAACCCGAAGGCGCCGAGGCGGTGGCCCTTGAACTGGAGTCCGCGCACCGCCTGCTCTTCGCCAACACCTACCTGTACCGCGTCTCCCGCAACGTGATGCCGAAGCCATACGCGGTGGTTGCGCACAACTCCACCCAGGTGACCTTCGCCAACGTCAAGGTCTTCAGCCAGACCCGCCTCGCCTTTGACAACAGCGTCTTCGACCAGTCGAGCGGTGTCGTGGTGCGGGCGCATGACTTCACTCGCTTCGCCCTGACATCGGACATGCGGGCCGGCGATCCGCTTCCCCTCCCGGCAGCCTTCGCGCCGAACGCCACGCTGACGCGCATGGCAACGGGATTCAGCAACGCCGCGGGTCTGACGGTGGACGATGCCGGCGTCGTCTACTTTAGCGATGCGGCCATGCACACCATCTACCGCTATGATGAGGCGCGCCACGCGGCGGAAGTATTAGCCAAAGTGGAAGGATCTCCGATGGTGCTCGGCTTCGTGGCGCCTGTCACTCTGCTGGCGGTCAACAACGAAAAGTCGGTTCAGCGCGTGCAGACAGACACCGGCGCGGTCTCATCCGTTGACGAAGCTGCTTCCCCTTCGCCGGGCACGGTGCTTCTGCTGCCGGTCGGCCTGCACAACGAACTGGTCAACCTGGAGTGGATGCTTCAGCACCGCGGATACGTGTATCGCGCCGGCAGCAACACGGCCCGGCGCAGCGCGCTCCTGCCCGAACATCGCGGCTACTTTTACGCGCCGGGCGCCAGCACCGCGATCATGGCCGGCGGAACCTGGCGTCCTCTTCTGCAGAGCTCGCAGCTTGCCGCGTTTGCGGTGGGGGACCGGCATTACGTGGTCAGCGAAGACGACGCCCGGACCTGGACCGTCGAACTCGGCGCCAGCGAAACACTCACTTCCCACCTCTTCGCGGACCGTGGCGGAACCTCTGTTGTGTCGGACGCGGCTGGCAATGTCTATATCGCCGGGAGCCAGGTGTATGTCTATAACCGCGAGGGCCGGCAGACGGGCATTCTGGAAGTACCCGAACGGCCGTCCAGTCTCTGCTTTGGAGGCCGCGACCACCGCACACTTTTCATCGGCGCACGCAGTTCGCTCTACTCCATCAGAGTAGCGGCTCCCGGTCCCTAGAGCGAAAATCGAATCAGGTGATCAACGTCCAGATCTTCGGCGTCAGGAATTCCACCGCGGTTCGCTCCGCCGAGCGCTTCTTCAAGGAGCGCCGCATCCCCATCCATTTTGTCGATCTCCGGCGGAAGCCGATGTCTCCGGGCGAGATCAGGCGATTTGTCGACCGTTTTGGCCTGGCCGGTCTGTTGGACACCGGCGGCAAGCCATACGTCGATGCCGGCCTCGGCTACCTCAAGCTCTCCGATTCGGGACTTCTGTCGCGAATCGAGAAGGAGCCCGGGCTGCTGCGCCTGCCGCTGATTCGTGCAGGAAGCCGGCTCAGCGTCGGTCACGACGAGGCCTCCTGGAAGGCCATGCTGGACTCCACAAGTCTATGACCCTGTGGCTCGCTGGCCTGTGTTTGCCGCGCGGAGCGAGCCTGCTCCTCCACTGAACGGAATCGCACGTTCGCCATGATCACGGGCGCGAAAAACGGCTGGATCGTTCCGGCGGTTTACGGCCCCGCCGCCCGCAAGGCATGGATGGCGCTGACCGGCTATTTCGTTTCGCGCGCAAGGCGCCCGTGGTCCCGGCCGCCGACTGGTGTCAAGCCAGCGCCCTCCCGTCAAGAGGCATTAGGAAAGCTCCCACCGGCAGGTCCTCCGCCTACCGCCCCGCCGTCGAAAGATACACCCGCGGGTGATGGTCCCTGGGCAGATCCAGGCGCACGGTGCCCGCGCGGTCGGCCTCGAATTCCTGCATCTCTTCGTCCTCGATCTCCGCGTTGTATTTCGCGCCGGCCCGGCCGCCCACCACGAACAGCGTCTCCCCGCCGGATTCCACGCGCAGGGGAGCGCGCCACTCCACCACCTCGGCCGGGCCCACTTCCAGCGGGCGCGGCGCCAGGGCCGTGGGGCCCATTTCCAGCACGTGGACACGGCCGCCGTCGAACAACTGAAACTCGCCGCCCACGATCCCGAACCAGCGCGCATCCTCGTCCCAGGAGGAGCGCACGAACAGCGACCCGCGCCGCGCGTCATAGAACACCAGGGGCAGCAACGAGTAGGCGAGTCCGGGCTGATACGGGTTGGCCCACAGAAATTCGTACGGCGCGCCGAACGTGTCCCGCAGGATGAAGCGGTCCTGGGTCAGGAAACCCTGCGCGTACTGGGTTTCCTGCGCGTTCGTATCGGAAGCCACCATGGCCAGACCGGCCGCGCGGGCCAGGGCGGCGCCGCTCGGATCGGGTTCCCCGGTTCCGGTCCACGACGGAATCCGGTATTCGTTCGCCGCGCCCTCCCAGGGAGCCGGATAAAAGCTGGCCACGTACCACAGCGGCAGCGACGAGAAGTAGTCGGGCGCATCCTCGCGCAGGTCGATGTTCAGGTTGTCGCGAATAGCGTGGACAATCTCGAAAAGAGGATACAGCTCGGCCTGGGTGAATCCGAAGTCGCCCGCGCGGAGCCGGGGAGCGGTTTGCTCACGCCACCAGTGTTCCACCACGGCCTGCAGGGTCCGTTCACTGGCGGCTGGCTCGTAGTCGGCAATGGCGATGGCCGCCAGTACAAGGTCGCGAACTGTGCCGACGTCCCCGCCGTTTTTGGATGCCAGCGTTCCGGCCAGCCGGTGACCGATGGCCTTGCGCTCCTCCTCGGAAATCGCGTCGCGGCACCAGTCCAGCACCAGGGCGATCTGGCGGATGTCTTTGCCGTCGCGAGCGGCCCACTCCGCGGCTTTGCGCCCGGCGGCCTTATCCCCGCTGGCGGCGAACGCAAGCGCCTCGGCAAAGCCCGGTTCCCGCATCGGCGCGCCGCCGCCGAGCAGGGCATCGAACTGCATCCAGCGCATGGACTGCCGCTGCCGTTCCCGGCGAAGAAGCCGGAGCCTTTGCGGACGCAGGAACAGCCGCGGGGCATCGGTGTACACCCGGTATTGTTCGGACGGGTTTTCCGCGCCCGCCAGAAGCGCGGGGAGAGTCAGGGCCGCCAGCAACCCGGCGGCAAAGGCTTCAGACGTGCGCGTCCAGCATCTTCTGGACATCGGACTTGCCGACGGCGCCCACGCGCTGGTCCACCACCCGGCCACCCTTGAACAGCAGCAGGCTGGGAATCCCCCGGATGTTGTAACGCATGGCCGTGCCACCGTTCTCGTCCACGTCGATCTTCCCCACCTTCACCTTGCCCGCATAATCGCCGGCGATGGCGTCCACGGTAGGGGCCATCGTCCTGCAGGGCCCGCACCACTTGGCCCAGAAGTCCACCAGAACCGGGACCTCCGAATTCAGGACATCTGTGTCAAAACTCGCGTCGGTAAAGGTGATCGTGTTGTCGCCTGCCATGGTTTCTTTTCAGCTCCGTAATATAGGATGCAGGCGGGCTGGAATTGATTCAAGCCGCCCCTGAACTATTCTAGTCCGCTCTTCCGCGGACTCGGGGCCTTGGCGCCCCCGGCGAGGTGATATGATGCCTCCATCCACAGCTAAACCAACATGCCCCTGTGCGCGCAATCGCCGCGTTTGCGCGGGGCACAGAACCGGTGGCATCCCCGGCCCGGTTGGCATGTTTTGCCAGGAGCCACAACTTCCCGCTTGCCGGGATAACGGTAATGGGCCGCTGGATACGTCTTGCCATTCTGATTCCGGCCGGTGTCGCCACCGGCGTCTGGGTGGGCGCGGCGTGGTATGCCAGCGGCGTGGCCGCGGGGCGCGGAGCCTCTTCTTCGCGTGTCCTGGCCGCTCCGGGGACGTTTGGACTGCGGCCCGCTCCGGTGCAGTTTGCCGCCGCCGATGGGACGGCTCTGCATGCCTGGTTTGTGGCCGCCGCTGAGCCGCGCGCGACGGTGGTGCTGGCCCATGGCGGCCAGTGCAATCACACGCAGATGAGTTTTCACGCCGCGTTTCTGGCGGCCAACCACTACCAATCGCTGATGCTGGACCTGCGAAACCACGGCGAAAGCGCCGGGAGGGCCACCAGTTGGGGATATCGCGAGGCGGACGACCTGCCGGGGGCCGTCGCCTACATCCGTCGGCCTGGCCGGGCCAGCCGGTCGCGCTCTATGGCTACTCGCTGGGCGCGGTGGCGGCCATTCATGCCGCGGCAAAAAGCGCGGACGTGCGCATGGTGGTGCTGGAC
>CAYVPZ010000331.1:0-3323 GCA_964453955.1 uncultured Solibacteraceae bacterium
TCGAGCAGAAGGAAACCATGCAGGGCGGCCTGTATATTCCGGACAGCGCGAAAGAGAAGCCTCAGGAGGGTGAGGTGGTGGCCGTTGGGAAGGGCAAGCGCCTCGAAGACGGCAAAGTGGTTGCGCTCGACGTGCAGCCGGGCGACCGCATCCTGTTCGGAAAGTACTCGGGCAGCGACATCAAATTGGATGGCGAAGAGTTGCTGATTATGCGCGAAGACGAGGTGCTGGGCATTCTCGAGGGCGCAACCAAGACAGCGAAGGTTGCCTAGGCAGCCGCAGGGTAACAAGGAGAAAGTTCCATGGCAGCAAAACAGATTATCTACAGCGAGAACTCCCGCCAGGCAATTCTGCGCGGCGTGAATCAACTGGCCGAAGCCGTAAAGGTCACGCTGGGCCCCAAGGGCCGCAACGTGGTCCTCGAGAAGAAATTCGGCGGCCCCACAATTACCAAGGACGGCGTCACCGTGGCCAAGGAAATCGAGCTGAAGGATCCGCTCGAGAACATGGGCGCGCAGATGGTTCGTGAAGTGGCGTCCAAGACCAGCGATATCGCCGGCGACGGCACCACTACCGCCACCATTCTGGCCCAGGCCATCTTCCGCGAAGGCGTGAAGAGCGTGGCCGCGGGCGCCAATCCGATGGCCCTCAAGCGCGGCATCGAGCGCGCCGTGGAAGTGGTGGTCGGCGAAGTGAAGAAGCTGTCGCAGCCGGTGGAGAACAACGAGAAGATCGCCCAGGTGGGCACCATCTCGGCCAACGGCGACGCCACCATCGGCAACACCATCGCCGAAGCGATGCAGAAGGTGGGCAAGGACGGCGTCATCACGGTGGAAGAGTCCAAGACCATGAACACCGAACTGCAGACCGTGGAAGGCATGCAGTTCGACCGCGGTTACCTTTCGCCCTACTTCATCAGCGATGCCGACCGCATGGAGTGCGTGCTCGAAGACGCCTACATTCTGATCCACGAAAAGAAGATCAGCAACATGAAGGATCTTCTGCCCGTGCTGGAGCAGATTGCGCGTTCCGGCAAGCCGCTGCTGATCGTGGCCGAAGAGGTGGAGGGCGAGGCCCTGGCCACCCTGGTGGTGAACAAGCTGCGCGGCACGCTGAACGCTTGCGCGGTGAAGGCCCCCGGTTTCGGCGACCGCCGCAAGGCCATGCTGGACGACATCGCCATCCTCACCGGCGGCAAGTCCATCATGGAAGAGACCGGCATCAAGCTGGAAGGCGTGCGTCTGGAGGACCTCGGGCGCGCCAAGCGCATCGTGGTGGACAAAGACAACACCACACTCGTCGAGGGCGCCGGCAAGGAATCGGCCATTCAGGGCCGCATCAAGCAACTGCGCGCGCAGATCGAAGAGACCACGTCCGACTATGACCGCGAGAAGCTGCAGGAGCGGCTGGCCAAGCTGGCCGGCGGCGTCGCGGTGATCAAGGTGGGCGCGGCCACCGAGACCGAGATGAAGGAGAAGAAGGCGCGCGTAGAGGACGCTCTGCACGCCACCCGCGCGGCCGTCGAGGAAGGCATCGTTCCGGGCGGCGGCGTGGCGCTGCTGCGGGCCGCGGAAGCCTTGAAGGGTCTCAAGCTGGAAGGCGACGAGCAGATCGGCGTGGAGGTGGTTCGCCGCGCCTGCGAGGAGCCGGTTCGCCAGATCACCGGCAATGCCGGCGTCGAGGGCGCCATCGTCATCGAGAAAGTGCGCAACAACGCCAATGCGAACTACGGCTTCAACGCCGCCACGCTGGAGTACGAGGACATGGTGAAGGCCGGCGTCATCGACCCCACCAAGGTGACCCGCTCGGCGCTGCAGAACGCGTCGTCGATCGCCGCGCTGATGCTGACCACCGAAGCCATGGTGTGCGAGATCCCGGAGAAGAAGCAGGCTCAACCCATGCCCGGCGGCCACGGCGGCCCGGACATGGATTACTAATCCGGCGCTTTGTTTTCGTGTGTTCGAGAGCCCGCGGCCGCAAGGTCGCGGGCTTTTTGTTCTTACAGCAGTCGACGGAGCTCGGGCGGGAGCTGAGAAGGAAGCGTCTTGGAAATGATCGCTTTCCACAGCTTATACACTCGGGTAGTGTTTGCCTGCGGGATGTCCCCACCTTCGGTCACCCCGTCGAGTCGCTCCGCTCGACAGTAGGCATCACAGACGCACGACAGCGGGTAATGCTCGCGCTTCAGGTTTGTTTTGTTGTACTCGCCGAGTCTCCCTCGCAAAGACTTCTCAACGTCCGTTGACGTCGCCAGCACTCCGACGGCCGTCTCCTCCACGTGGTGCAGCAGCAGCCACAATTCAAATGAAGGTTTGCTGAGGGCCACGTTGACGCCCTGTCGTTTGGCTTCGCTCAATGCTTCGGTAAAACTCGCAAGGTGGGTACCCTGCCCGCAGTGGTCGACATCGAGCAGCATCCAACGCTCATCTTCCTCTTCATAGTCGACGGCCGAGAGGCGGTTCAGCACGTGGGGTGCGGACGACAAACCGTCCGGGGTGGGAACGACATGCACTTGTACCCGTGGGAAGCGAAAGAAGTCAAAATACTGTTTCGGCGCGTAAGTGTCGTCGCACGCCACAATGAACAACCGGTCGTCACGCAGGCTCCCGCGGTCGCGGGTGAGTGGTCGAGGTCGTCGCTGATCAAGAGGCACTTTGAGGAATCTCAGGTGCCTTGACCAGCCGGTCCAAGCTACCAAGAAACGGCACAGCCCCGAAGCGTCCCTGTAAGTAATGCTTGCGAATCTCAAGATCTTTGCGCACCTTGAAATCAACAAGAGAATACAGCTCTGTTGCCTGCTTGTGGTTCTTCTCGGCGAACCAGATTTCGTCACGACGGATAAGGTCCTGGTCGAGGAGGGTAGATTCGTGGGTCGTTACGATGATCTGACGAAGACAGCCCTCACAGGTCTTTAGAAAGAACTCCAGAAACTCGCGTACAAGCATTGGGTGCATGCTGCGATCAATTTCGTCGACAACGAATACCGAGCTGGTTCTCCGCAGCTGGTGCAGTGCGGGCATAAGATTCAACAGGCGGATCGTGCCATCGGACTCCTCCGTTAACTCCAGCGGGATCACCTTCTCCGGTTCGACCTCATGCGCAGCCTGAACGCGTATCTGATAAAAGTGCTTCTCGCCACCGCGTTCCACTATGAGCTCGCTGCCGTGCGCGACCCTTACGAGTGCCGCGTCCCCCTCTTCTTCCAAATCCCGGAGGAGCTCGGGCACTATCTTGTCCGGTAGTAGTGCACGAAGTTGATCTTCAGAGATCTTTCTCTTGAGAACTTTCAAGTGATCAACACCAGTCGAGGACGCCTTAAGGAA
>CAYVPZ010000331.1:3333-4261 GCA_964453955.1 uncultured Solibacteraceae bacterium
AAGCGCCCGCAAACGACAAGAAGTCAGGGTCCCGATCCAAAAGGCTCCCCAAGGCCACAAAAGACTCGTCGGGACCGATCAGTTGCAGGCTTTCGTTGAACCATCTGAGAACGTGGCCCAATTCTTCGCCGACATCATCAGCCTCGAGTGTCACGTTCACGGTAGCCAAGAACGATTGGTTCTGAGGGCCGCCGACGGTTGCCAGCGCGCGGAGCTTTTCGCCGACATTTCCCAGGCCGTCGGCATCTATGGTGACTTGGCCGTTATCGTCCGTCTTCCGTTGGTAAAGCGATTTCTGTCGCTGGCCGATCACTTGGAAAAGCCACTCTTCAACGATGCGGTTGTCGTCCACCTTCAGGCCGAATCGATACAGCTTGCCGCCGGCTATGAACTGTAGATCAAACGTGGAGGGAACGTCCTGTGATCCACCAAGACGAAACGCGACGCGTCTCGTGCCTGTGTTCTTCTTCCGAGGCTCGAGGGCCAGGGACTCGAGAAATCTGATAGCTCTGAAGAGATTCGATTTCCCGGCACCATTGGCTCCGTAGAGCACTGCCGTTCTGAGTACCTTTTCCCTCGAATCTGGAATGGGGACTGTGTGGTCATCGTGGCTGCCCGAAAGACGGTTGCTAGCCACTAGTGACAAGGTCTGCTCTTCAGAGAAGGATCTGAAATTGGATACTGAGAACGATACGATCATGATCTTGTCGTGATGCGATCACAGAATATCACACAACTACCATATTCATGGAGCAGAAAGAACATTACAACCGTGATTTTCTCACGCCTGGCACCCCGATTACCGGTCGCTGCGAAGCGGATCGTCATTGAGTCACCACGAGTTCCCGCCCCGCGTACCGAACTTCCTTCGCTGCCCCGGCCGTCGTCCCATCCACCACCACCACGCGGAAGGCCCTCTCGCTCGCCA
>CAYVPZ010000331.1:4271-5809 GCA_964453955.1 uncultured Solibacteraceae bacterium
CCCCGCCTGGGCTGCTCGGCAGTGGAAATCGACCTCTCGCTCGCCATGCCCGCGTACGCGCCCTGACGCGCGGCAATCGTCAACGTGCCGGATTTGTCGTCCCAGTGCATGGGGATGATGGCGTGCTCGCCCTTCTCGTACGCATAGGTGTCGCCCTGATCCTCATAGAGCGCGAAGCTCCCATCGGCGCCGCGGTAGATGCGCAGTTCGGTGGGTAAGCTGCTCGGCTGGTCCGCGTATTCCACCTCCGGCCCCAGCGGCAGAATCGACCCGGCGCGTACGTAGAGCGGAATGCGCTCCAGCGGCGCCTGAGCCTCAACGCGCCGCCCTCTCGCCAGCTTCTCGCCCGTCCAAAAGTCGTACCAGGCAGCCGCCGGCGGCAGATACAGCCAGCGGCTGGTGGCGCCTTCTTCCGTCACCGGATTCACCAGCAGCGCCGGGCCAAACATGAACTGATCGCCGATGGCGGCCACCTTCGGATCGTCACGCCAGTCCATGATGAGCGGACGCTGGATGGTGTAATCCTCGCTGGTGACGCGCCACGCGAGCGAATAGATGTAGGGCAGCAATTGGTACCGCAGCTTGTCGTACCGGATCAGGATGGGCGTCACCGGCCCGTAGGAGAAAACCTCGTTGGTGTCGTTGGCACGGTGGCCGTGCGTGCGGAAGATGGGGCAGAAAACGCCATACTCGTACCAGCGCGCGTACAGTTCCTGATACGACGGGTCGCGCGTATCGCGCTCCCACGGCCAGCCGTAGCCGGCGATATCGGTGGTCCAGTAGGGAATGCCGCTGAGCGCGAAGTTCAGCCCCGCCGGAATCTGCCGGGCGAACGTCATGAACGTCCCATACACATCGCCGGACCACACCACCGTCGCATTCCGCTGCTGCCCCAGAAACGCCGAGCGCGTGAGAATGAACACGCGCTTCCGGTTCCCGCTCTGGCGCCAGTGCTCGTACACGCCGCCGCTGTGCAGGAGCGGAAACACGTTGGTGTAGCGCGCGCCGTTGCCGATGAACAGCGGCTTGTCGTACAGCACGCCGTCGCTGCGTCCGTTGAGAATCTCGGGCTCGGAGCTGTCCAGCCAGAAGCCGTCCCACCCTTGCGCGAGAATCGGTGAGACCAGCAGGTTCCAGTACGCGTCGCGGGCGGCCGGGCTCGTCGCGTCGTAGTCGAACGTGCCGGGGATTGTGAGGTTCCTGCGCGCGAGCTCCTGCAGGTTGGCGGACTTCGGGTCCATCATGGCCCAGACGGAGATGATGGCGTGGACGTGCTCGTCGTGCAGCGTCCGCAGCGCGCCGGGGACGTCGGGGTGCGGCTTGAGGTACTCGTCGGTGTAGGCGGCGTCGCCCTGATGCTTCCACCAGAACCAGTCCTGCACTATGACGTCGAGCGGCACATGTTCGGCGCGGTATTTGCCGGCCACATCAAGCAGCTCCTGCGCGGATTTGTAGCGGTCCTTCGATTGAATGAATCCGTAGGCCCATTTGCCGAACAGAGGCGCGTGCCCGGTGAGTTCGCGGTATTGATGAATCAC
>CAYVPZ010000332.1:0-5795 GCA_964453955.1 uncultured Solibacteraceae bacterium
AATATCGGACTCGCCATCACCAACCGCTCTGCGGACGTGATGCCGCTGTCGGTGGCGTTCCATCCGTATTTCACGCTCACCGATGCGCCCCGCGATGAATGGTCGGTTCATATTCCGGCGCGCCAGCGCGTGGTGGTGGACGACCGGTTGCTGCCCACCGGAGCCCTCGATCCCGCGGGCCTGTCCGGCCTCACCCCCCTCCGGGATCGCTCGTTCGACACCGTCTTTTCCGGCGTGGACGCGGGGGACAAGTTCGAAGTGCGCGGCCGCGGACAGAGAATCGCGCTGCGATTTGGCGCGAAGTACCCCGTGGCCGTAGTATATGCCCCGCCGGGGCGCGACTTCGTCTGTTTTGAGCCGATGTCGGGCGTTACCAACGCCTTTAACCTGGCCCAGCGCGGTTTGTATCCGCAGTTGCAGACGGTCCCGCCCGGTGGCCGGTGGGAGGAGAGTTTCGTGATACTTCCGAGCGGGTTTTGACACTCTTCAGGGAAAGGCAACCAACGAAAATCCAGTGATTTGGCTTGACTTGGCGTGCACATCCGAAACATAATAATCCACGTTCGGCAGCGCCCGCTGCCGGTGGAGGAGGAAAACTTTGGCCCGAGAGAGCGTACACAAGAAGCTGGAGCGCGTGCGGCCGCCCCGCGTCCATGTCACCTACGACGTCGAGATCGGTGACGCCATTGAAATCAAGGAGATTCCGTTCGTAATGGGGGTGTTGGGCGACTTCAGCAGCATGCCCGAGGACCCTCTCCCGCGCCTGAAGGAGCGGCGCTTCGTAGACATTACTCCGGATAACTTCGACTCGGTTCTGGCCAGCATGCGGCCCCGGGTGGCCTACTCGGTGGAGAACAGGCTGACTGACGACCCCTCCGCCGGCAAGCTGGGCATTGATATCTCTTTCAAAAGCATGGAAGACTTCGAACCGGAGCAGGTGGCCCGCCAGGTGAAGCCGCTGCGCGAGCTGTTGGAGCTGCGTACCCGCCTTTCCGACCTTCGTGGCAGCCTGCAGGGCAACGAGAAGCTGGAGCGGCTGCTCCAGGACGTGGTGGGGAACGCCGACAAGATGCAGCAGATCCGCGGCGAAATGAAATCGGTCAACCCCGAGCAGGGAGGAGGCGGTAATGGCCACGACTAAGGCGAAGAGCGCTGCGGCGCCCGAGGCGCAGGCCGCCCCGGCGGCGGCGGTGGTTCAGGAAAAGACTCTCCTCGACCAGATTGTCGAGCAGGGCCGGCTGGTGCGCGACGAGTCGCAGCGTGCGCGGGGCAAGTATCTGGTTTCCGAGTTCGTCGAGCAGGTGCTGCAGGGCGAAATGACGGTGTCGCCGGATATCGAGGCGATGATCAACACGCGCATCGCCCAAATCGATCACCTGCTCTCGTTGCAGCTCAATGAGATCATGCACCATCCGACGTTCCAGCAATTGGAATCCACCTGGCGCGGATTGCGTTACCTGATCGACCAGACCGAGACCAGCTCGCAACTGAAGATCAAGATTCTGAACGTCAAGAAGAAGGAACTCCTGCGGGATCTGCAGCGCGTGCCGGAATTCGATCAGAGCACGATGTTCAAGAAGGTCTACGAGGAGGAATTCGGCGTTTTCGGCGGCGAGCCTTTCGGCGCTCTCATCGGAGACTACTACTTCGGCCGCCATCCCGAGGACATCGAGCTGCTGGAGAAAGTGTCGCAGGTGGCCGCGGCGGCGCATGCCCCGTTTATCGCCGCTACCTCTCCGGAAATGATGAACCTCGAGAGCTTCACCCAGCTCGACGCCCCGCGCGACCTGGGCAAGATCTTCGACACCACCGAGTACGCGCGCTGGAAGGGCTTCCGCATGACCGAGGATTCGCGTTACGTGGCCCTCACCATGCCGCGCGTGCTGATGCGCCTGCCCTACGGCGAGGCCACCAAGCCAATTGACGCCTTCCGCTATGAAGAAGCCGTGGATGGCGCCGATCACTCCAAGTATCTCTGGGCCAATGCGGCCTGGGCGCTGGGCGCCCGCATCACCACAGCGTTTGCGCGTTACGGCTGGTGCGCGGCCATCCGCGGCGTGGAGGGCGGCGGCCTGGTGGACGCCCTGCCGGTTCATGTCTTCCAGACCGACGAGGGCGACACCACCATCAAGTGCCCCACTGAGACCATTATCACGGACCGGCGCGAGAAGGAACTGGCCGACATGGGCTTCGCGCCGCTGGTGCATTGCAAGGGCACCGACTACGCGGCGTTCTTCAGCATTCAGTCCTGCCAGAAACCGAAGCTGTACGACCAGGAGGCGGCCAACGCGAATGCGCGCCTCTCCACGCAGATTCCGTACATGCTGGCGGTTTCCCGCTTCGCGCATTACCTCAAGTCGATGATGCGCGACAAGATCGGGAGCTTTATGTCGCGCACGGATTGCCAGGCGTTTCTCAATCGCTGGATCATGAATTACGTTACCCCGGACGACACCGCGTCGCCGGCGACCAAAGCGCAGTTCCCGCTGCGCGAGGCCAGGGTGGACGTAACGGAAGTGCCCGGGAAGCCCGGAGTATATCGGGCCATCGCCTTCCTGCGGCCGCACTTCCAGCTTGACGAGCTGTCTGTGTCATTGCGCCTGGTGGCGGAACTGCCAAAATCGGCGCGTCAGTAGCAATCGGAGGCGGGCCCGCTCGGTCCTGCATGAACTAACCAACGGAGGAAAATGAATGGCTGTTGATTATTTCCTGAAAATTGACGGTATCGATGGCGAGAGCCAGCAGACCGGCCACGTCAAAGAGCTCGAGATGGACAACTGGTCCTTTGGCGAAACGCAGTCGGGCGTGGCCACCACCGCGACCGGGTCGGCGTCCGGCAAGGTCACCCTCAACGAGTTCCGGTTTTCGAAACGCATGGACAGCGCCAGCGCCAAGCTAATGCAGTACTGCGCCAACGGCAAACACATCAAGTGGGCCAGATTCACGGCCCGGCGCGCCGGTTCCGAAGGCGGAGTGCCCGTCGACTACCTGTTTGCCACTTTCGGAGATCTGGTGATCTCCTCGCATGAAATCAGCGGCACCGGCGCGGAGGGATGGCCCTACGAGTCCATCGCGTTCAGTTATGGCCAGCTCGTGGTGTCGTACAAACAAATGGTCAAGGGCGTGGCGCAGGGGCTCATCCAGGGCGGCTACGACGCGGAGAAGAACACGAAAATCGCGAGTGTGGACGGCGCGCCGGGCATCAGCTCGTAGGCGGGACACAGCGAAGGCTAACGAGGAGAACATTATATGGCAGTCAGCTTTCTATTGGACATTACGGGAATTCAGGGCGAGTCCGTGGACGCCAACGGCGCCTACAACCAGAAGATCGAAATCGACGGCTGGAGCCACGGCATGAGCCAGAGCGGCGTGATGCAGGCGGGCAGCGGACGCGCCGCGGGCAAGGTGACGGCGCAGGACTTCACCTTCACCAAGCACGCGGACAAATCCAGTCCAAAACTCGTGGAGTCCTGCGCCACCGGCGAACATATCGAAAAGGCCACGCTCATCGCGCGCCGCACCGGTCTGACCGCCGGCGGACTTACGCCCTATCTCAACATCATATTCACCGACCTGATCATCTCGTCCTACCAGACCTCCGGAAGCAACGGCG
This sequence comes from uncultured Solibacteraceae bacterium, assembly GCA_964453955.1. Taxonomy (GTDB): domain Bacteria; phylum Acidobacteriota; class Terriglobia; order Bryobacterales; family Bryobacteraceae; genus CAWACP01. The sequence goes on from CAYVPZ010000332.1 coordinate 3,614, forward strand.
ATGCGGGTCTGCCGGCCGAGCACATTTCGTTCAACTTCGCCAAGATCCAGTACCAGTACACGCCGCAGGATCAAGGCGCGTCGAAAGGAACGCTGCAGGCGTCCTACGACTTCAAGACCAGCCAGAGCCAATAGCCGCCGCTGGCAGAAGTCGTAACCAAGGCCGAACGCAGGCGAAAACGCCTGCTCCACAAAGGCAGATCAGTGGTCTGCAGTCCTTGTGGAGTAGGCCTTTGGCCTGCGACGATTTCAGCAAGCGGTTGTTTGAGGCCGTTGACCAGTTTCGCCGCGAACCGGGCCGGGTAGATGCGAGTCTTCGTATCGAGCCCGGCCCGGCGCGCCCCCGGAGGCTTCCATGAACGCCAAGGAATTGTTTCACGCCGGCAAGCTGGAAGACGCCATCCAGTCGCTGGTCGCGGAATTGAAGAACGATCCCGGCAACGATCGTCAGCGCACTTTCCTGTTCGAACTCCTCTGCTTCGCCGGAGCGTTCGATCGCGCCGAGAAGCAGCTTGACGTGCTGGCGCAATCGGGCAATAAGAACGCCGAATTGGGAACGCTGCTCTATCGCGGCGCCATCGCGGCGGAGCGTACGCGCCAGGGCATGTTCGAAAACCGCACGTTTCCCGCGTCCTCCGACGCGGAGACCGTCTCGGGAAGCATCGACGAACGCCATTTCGACTGGATCTCCGACGCCGACCCGCGCATCGGTCCGAAACTGGAAGTGTTTGCCGCCGGCGCGTACATGTGGATCCCTTTCGTGCACATCGAGAGCATCGAGATCCCCCAGCCTCGCCGCCTCCGCGATCTTCTCTGGACGCCCGCCGTGGTGCGCACCGGGCCCGCCTTCGAGGACAAGGATCTCGGCGAAGTGCTGCTCCCCGCCATGTGCCCGCTCTCGGCAAAAAGCTCGGACGACGCGGTGCGGCTGGGGCGCAGCACCGTCTGGGAGGAGTCGGCCGAGGGCGCCATCCCGCTGGGCCAGAAGGTGCTCATCGTTGACGACGAGGAGATTCCGCTGCTGCAAATTCGCCGCCTGACGTTCGAAACCGGCGCCTCGACGGAAAGCGCCTCGGCCGCCAACTGATCCGATGCCGCTTCGCGAAGATTTGCTCAATCCGATCCCCGGCGAGAACCCCAGCGGCGCCAACCTTCGCTACGCGCCCGCCTACGATCAGCTCAAAGAGGCGCGCCGCGAGGAGGACGACGTCGAACAGGGCGTCTGGCAATACAAGGTGAAGACCGCCGACTGGCCCCTGGTGGTGAAGCTCGCCTCCGAGCTGCTGGCGAAGAAATCCAAGGATCTGCAGGTCGCCGCCTGGCTCACCGAGGCGGCCATCCATCGCGAGGGCTTCGCCGGGTTGAAACAGGGGCTGGACCTGCTGCACGGCCTGCTGACCTACTTCTGGGACACGGTTTATCCCGAGATCGAGGACGACGATCTGGAACTGCGCGCCACGCCGCTCGCCTGGGTGGCCACTCAGTTGGCTCTGCCCCTGCGCAAAGTGGAGCTCACGCGCGAGGGGCACGACTGGTTCCGTTACAAAGAGTCCCTGTTGGTCCCCAACGAGCAGGACGCCGGCAACGACGACAACAAGCAGCAGATCCGCCGGACCGCCATCGCCGAAGGCAAGCTGACCCCGGAGCAATGGGGCGCCGCGTTTGACGCGATGCCGCGCGAGTACTACGACGGCCTGGCCAGCCAGATTCAGCAGTCTCGGGAATCGCTCGCCGCACTGGACGAGCTTTGCGCGGAGCGATTCGGCGACGACGCGCCAAGCTTCCTGGCGTTGCGGGATACGCTGGAGGAAATCGGAAACACCGTACGCATCCTTCTGCTGAAGAAGGGCGGTCCCCTGCAGGCGGAGACGGCGGTGGAAGATGCCCAGCCTGAGGAAGAGCAAGCGGCTCCGGTTGCCGCCGTGGCAGCCGAGTCGCCGGGCGCCGCGCCGGTTCGTGCTCCGCGCGCGAAGGCAACCCTGGCCGCCGAGCCCGAAAACACCGAGGATGCGGCCGCGCGCGTGGCCGCGGTGGCGCGGTGGATGCGCGGTCAGAATGCGCAAAACCCCGTGCCGTTTCTCCTGCTGCGCGCGTTGCGCTGGGGGGAACTGCGCGCCAACCCATACGATCTGGACTGGCGGATGCTGGAGGCCCCGCCCACCGAGGTCCGCCAGAATATCAAG
>CAYVPZ010000333.1:0-5776 GCA_964453955.1 uncultured Solibacteraceae bacterium
CCGACCGCATTGAACGCCGCTACCTGCTGCTCGGTTCGCAGTACATTCAGATGACCTGTGCCTTCACCCTGGCGATAGTCTACGCGCTGGGCTATATCCAGGTTTGGCAGATCCTGACGTTGTCGTTCGTGGTGGGGCTGGCGCAATCGTTTGGCGGCCCGGCGTATTCGGCGCTCATTCCCAGCCTGGTGAAATCCGAGGACCTGCCCAACGCCATCGCGCTGAATTCGATTCAGTTCAACCTGGCGCGCGTGATCGGCCCTATGCTGGGCGGCATTGCGCTGAAGCAACTCAACGCGACATGGTGTTTCGGTCTCAATGGGCTTTCCTTCGTGGCGGTGATTATCTCGCTGTACATCGTGCAGACGCGCTTCATGCCCAAGCCCACCGGCGACTCCATTCTGACCAGCGTGAAGCAGGGCATTGGCTTCATCCGCGGACGCGAGGGCATGGTGGGGCTGATCGCGCTGATGTTTTTGATGACCATGATGTGCTTCCCGCTGATCGTGTTCCTGCCGGTGTTCGCCAAGGACGTGTTCCATGGCGGGCCGGGCGCGTTCACCATTCTGCTGTGCTCCTCCGGCGCGGGATCGGTGCTGGGGGCGCTGGCGGTGGCCACCATGGACAAGGTGCAGCGGCGCGGCCGGGCCGCTCTGTTGTTGCTGGTGGTGCTGGGCATGCTGATGCTGGGCTTCTCGCTGTCGAAGATTTTTCTGCTCAGCGCGTTCCTGCTCTTCCTGTCGGGCGGCATGCTCATGGTGGTGTTTGTGAGTATCACCTCGCTGGTGCAATTGATCACCCCCAACGAAATGCGCGGGCGCGTGATGAGCGTGTACAACGTGGCTTTCCGCGGCGGCATGCCGTTCGGCAGCCTGGCGGTGGGCCTGCTCTCGGTGCGATTTTCGGCGCCGGCGGTGCTGGCGGTGAACGGCGTGCTGCTGTCGCTGCTGGGCCTGTGGTTCCTGCTGGTGCAGCGGCGGGTGGCGGCGCTGTAGGAGCAGGCGGGGCAACCGCCGACGTTCCGCTGTGGTATAAGAGTCATACCAATCCGTGCGTTGTTCCCGAGCAGTATCTCACCGTCGGCTGGGTGCGTGGAGATCCATTGGTATGAAGAGAGTTCGTAAAGCGGCCGCGCCCGTCTCCGCCGATGCGATCGCCCGGTTAGCCGACCAGGGAAAGGACATTTCCGGATTTTTCCGTGGCAAGGGCCGCATGGTCCAGCCTATCCAGCGCGTTAACGTGGATCTCACTGCCGCCATGCTGGACGAGCTTGACAAGGCCGCCCAGGATCTCAACGTAAGCCGTCAGGCGGTCATCAAGACGCTGGTGCGGCAAGCGCTCGATCAACACTATCTGGCCCAGCAGGCAAGGCAGCCGCGGCAACGGCTATAGGCTCGGACCCGAATGCGTCGAGCACTCACCACTGCCATATGGCTGCTGTTTGTGGCCGTGATGTACCTGATTCTCACCGAAGCAGTGTGGCATTGGGTGAAACTGCCGAGCGCCGGCAACATCGGTTTCACACTGGTGTTCGTTCTCTTCGCCATCGTGCACTCGGCCGTATACGCGGGCGGGAAGGTCACCGGCCTGTTCTTCGCTGTCGCCGCGGTGGTGTCCTGGGCGCTGGAAGAAATCGGCGTGCGCACGGGCTGGATCTACGGGGCCTACCACTACAGCGGCATGCTCGGACCCAAACTGGGCCACGTGCCGGTGCTCATCCCGCTCGCATGGTTCATGATGATTTATCCTTCGTGGCTGGTCGCGGAGGCGCTGATGCGAGGGGTCGAGACGCGCTCCACCGCGGGCCGCGTTGGACAGGCTCTGATCGCGGCCATGGCCATCACCGCGTGGGACACGGTGATGGACCCGGGCATGGCCGCGGCGGGCAACTGGGTTTGGGAGCGCGGAGGGTCCTATTTTGGCGTGCCCCTGCAGAACTACTTCGGCTGGCTGCTCACCACCTTCATCGTGTATCTGGGCGCGGGCTTCCTGTGGCCGGGGCGGCGGCCAGCGGCCGGAGTGGCCAGGAGCTTTGCCGCGTTGCCGGTGGTGGTGTACGCGTTCTATGGCTTTTCGTACATGATGCCGCGATCGATACCGGCGCTGCAGATCGTGGCGGTGTTTGCCATGGGGATGCCGGGTTTGCTGGCGCTGCTGCGCCTCTGGCTGGCGGCGGAGTAAGTTCCTCGCAGGCCAAAGGCCTGCTCTACATCAAATCGACGGCGGAGTGTCGCGTCGTGGAGCAGGCGTTTTCGCCTGCGTTCGCCCGCTTAGCGCCCCGGCGGATGCCCGATGCCCACGGCCGGCCACCACGGGTCGAGCGCTCGCGCGTCGCCGGCGAGGGCGGCCTCGCGGCTGGTCCCCGCGGGCGGGGGCACCAGCTTCGCCAGCGTGTCGTAAACGGCGCCGCGGTCGCGAGCGGGCGCGTTGCGAACCAGATTCAACAGGCTCACCGCGTCGTGCGGACTCGCTGCGCTCAGCACGGCGGCCAGCGCGCGGGAGCGGCCCTGCGCATCCGCCGGAAAGTCGTACGCCGAGAGCGCCTGCCGGAACCCCGCGCTCGAATCCTCGAAGAACGGCGTGCCCGGTCCCGCGCCGGCTCGGGTCACCGCCATGGCCCCGGTGGGCACCAGCGAACAGCGGCCCTTCCACTCGAACTCAATCCAGCCGTGGGTCACCCGCAGCGTGCCGTCGCCGGAGGGGTCCACGTGGAGCGTGTAGGCGCAGCCGAGGTCGGTGGCCACCGCCGAAGGCGTGTCCACGATGAAGACGCGCGGCGGCGACGAGACATGCGCGTGGATGGTGCCGCGCAGCAGGCTCAACCGCTGCTGGTTTCGTCCCGATTCCACCAGCCGCAGCGTGGTGTTGGGTTCCACGTCCAGCCGGCCTATGCGGGCCATGCGAATGCTGGCCTGGGCGCCCTCCCCGGTCTCGAATACCTGCCCGGCGCGCAGCCTGCCGGAACCGGAAACGGTCAGGCTGCCCACGCGCGCTTCACCGGACCGCATCGCGATAGTCCACGTATCCGCCGACATGCCGCGCAGCACGAACCAGGCAACCGCCATCACCACCACGGCTGCCGCTCCGGCAATAACCAGACGGGGCAGGAAGAACCAGCGCAGCAGCCCTCCGGGCGCCGGCAACGGAAGCGGTGGCAGGGACGGGCATCGATACGGCTCCAGCAGGAGTTCCAGCCGCTGGATTTCCGGATCCACCGGGCCCGATTTGTCCCACAAATAACCGTTGTCGTGCTCGCTCATAGAACCTTCTTCGCCAGCGCCTCGCGGAGCATGGCCATTCCCCGGTGCAAATTCACGCGCACCGAGCCTTCCGTCAGCCCGGTGCGCGCGGAGATCTCCGGACCGTTCATGCCCTCCACCAGCCGCAACGTCAGCGTCTCCTGGTAGGCTTCCGGCAGGTTCCGGATGGCCCGCATCACGAACCACGCGTCGGTCTCGACGGGCCGGGGCGAGGGGACCTGGTCGGGCAGTTGCGAACCATGCGGCGCGCGGTGGTAATCGTTGGCGCGATTGCGCGTCACCGTGGCCAGCCACGCGCCAAACGCACGCGGGTCGCGCAGGCTGCGCAGGCGCTTCATCGCAATGAGAAACACGTCCTGCAGCAAATCGTCCACTTCGTCGCGCGGCACCCGGGCCAGCAGGATGCCGTGGACCATCGGTGCAAAGTCGGCGTAGAGGCGGCTGAACGCCTCGCGGTCGCCATTCTGCGCGGAGACAACCAGATCCTCGTCCAGCGGATGGGTCATGCTGCGGGAACGCGCTTCGTGCGGCGGGGCCCCTGCCAGCGCCAGGCGTGGAAGCACAAGTTCATCCGTCAGCATAACAGCCCGCTCTAATCTCTCTGATAATTGGACGATGCGGGGACCGTCGGCGTTAACGGGCGGTCTCGCCGCGCACCAGGTCGTCGTACGTTTCGCGCTCGCGCACCACCCTCCAGCAGGAGCCCTCCACCAGCACCTCCGCGGCGCGCGGCCGCGAGTTGTAGTTGGAGGACTGCACGAAGCCGTAGGCGCCCGCCGTGCAAACGGCCAGCAGGTCGCCCGGCAGCACGTTGGGAATCTCCCGGCCGCGCGCCAGAAAATCGCCGCTCTCGCACACCGGGCCCACCACGTCGGCGACGATGGCGCCCAGCCCGCTCTTCCGCACCGGCACGATGTCGTGATGGGCCTGATACAGCGCCGGGCGGATGAGATCGTTCATGGCCGCGTCGGCGATGATGAACTCCTTGCCGCCGTTGCTCTTGCGATAAAGCACCCGGGTCACCAGCACGCCCGCCTCGCCCACAATGGACCGCCCAGGCTCCACCATCAGATACAGATCGCTGCCGGCCACCTCTTCGCGAACGGCGGCGATGAAGCCGGCAATGCCGGGGCGCGCGTCGCCGCACTGGTAGGGAATCCCCAGGCCGCCGCCCAGATCGAGCACGCGGATGGGAATTCCGGCCGCGCGCAACTGCTTCACCAGCTCCAGCAGCCGCTCGAACGCTTCCATGGTGGGGGCGGCGTCCAGCATCTGCGATCCAATGTGGCAGCTCACGCCTTCCAGATCGAGGTTGGGGAGGGCCTGGGCGCGCCGGTAAACCTCCGGGACTTCCCCGATGTCGATGCCGAACTTGTGCTCGCGCAGGCCGGTGGAGATGTAGGGGTGCGTGGAGGCGTCCACATCGGGATTCACGCGCACGGCCACGCGGGCCTTGACGCCCAGGCGCGAGGCCAGCGCGTCGATGAGCGCCAGCTCCGGCTCGGATTCGCAGTTGAAGCTGTGAATTCTGTTTTCGAGCGCGAACTCGATTTCGCCAGCGGTTTTGCCGACGCCGCTGAACACCACCGACTGCGGATCGCCGCTGGCCCGGAGGACGCGAAACAACTCGCCGCCGGAGACGATGTCGAAGCCCGCGCCGGCCTCGGCCAGCAGATGCAGAACGGCCAGGTTGGAGTTGGCCTTCACCGCGTAACAGACCTTGTGGGGCGCATCGCCGAAGGCGCGGTCGTATTCGTGGAAGCGGTCGAGGATGGCCGCCTTCGAATAGACGTAGCAGGGAGTGCCCGCCGAACGGGCGATCTCCGCCAGCGGCGTGTCTTCACAGCAGAGCGCGTTGTCGTGCCACGAGAATGCGTTCATTGCGAACTCTTCGCGCGTTCCTTCAGCAAACGCGGCTGTCGCCGCGTGTCCATCCTTCACAACACCCGGATGGCGATCAGCGTCTGATCGTCGAAGTCGGGCGCGGTGCCGCGAAACGCGGCCAGATCCTTCGTGACGGCAGACACAATTTCGGCCGGCGTCTCCGCGCAGGACGCTTTCAGCACGGAGGCGAGGCGATGCCGCCCGTACTCTTCCTCATCGTCATTGGTCTGATCCTGCACGCCGTCGGAATAGAGCAGGATGACATCGCCGGGCTCGGCATCGAACGTCACTTCGTCGTACTCGCGCTCGTCCAGCAAACCCAGCGGCACGCCTTCCACGCGCAGCTTCAGGATTTCACCTTTGCGGCAAATCATGGGCGGCACGGCGCCGGCGTTGGCCATCACGAACCGGCGCTCGCGGCTGGACCACAGCAGCAGCGTGAGGGTGACATACTGCGCGTCGATCTTGCGCTCGAGCAGCACCTCATTCAGCGCGCGCATCAGCGACGCCGGCCCGCGCCGCCGCGGCGCCAGCGAGCGAAGCAGGCCGCTCACCAGGGCCCCGTTCAGCGCGGCCGCCGCGCCCTTGCCGCTCACGTCGCCAAAAGCGATCACCGCGTACTCGTCGCCGTG
>CAYVPZ010000334.1:0-5762 GCA_964453955.1 uncultured Solibacteraceae bacterium
ATTAAGTTCACGGACAAGCGCACGATCCGTGGCAAGCTCCGTCTGCCCAAGTACCAGCGCGAGTTCCGCGAGTTCCTCCAACAAAACGTAAACCAGGCTTATGTGCGCTACTCGCGGTGATTCCACAGACCATATCCGCGACAAGGGCGTGATACGTCAAGTTGACATGATCGGGACTTACCGGGAGCGATCTCCAGAACGCCGTATCTTCGAGCTTTGAAATTGGCGAGGCCCCTCTATGCGGCGACACGCCCAGCTAATACAACTCCGCTCTGGCGAGGCCATGCGGGAGGACAAAACCTTCTGCAATCAGCACCATGCCGTTGTTGGGCAAGGTGGACGATCCCGAGTGCCGTGGTGCTGGCAATTGGGCCGGCTGCAGGCGGTTGGCTGCTCTACTCTCGCAAGACGCACAAGCTGAGTGAGACCGACGCCATCGTTCTGGCCGATTTCGAGAACTCAACCGGCGACGCTGTGCTGGATGGCACGCTCAAAGAGGCGCTGGCCATCGTTATGAGCGGAATTGACACGCAACTCGGACAATACGACAAAGTCCTGGCCGAGGTTCGCAAGTCCATTCGGCTTGACCCGGAGAACGCTGGTAACTATGATGATTCCCTTGAATTCGCATATCTTGAACTGAATCGGCTCGACCAGGCCCGTGCCGCCGCCAGGAGGGCGGAGGAGAAAAGCCACGACCCTGCGGGCGTGCACGAGGATCTGTACGCGATCGACTTCCTGGAAGCCAACGCAGCGGGGATGTCGCAGCAGGTAGCATGGGCCTCCTCGCCCGCGTACGCAGCGGCCGTCTTGCCATGCGTATCAGTACGCGTCACGCTGGCGCCGCGCTTCAGAAGAAGGCGCGCCAGGGCCACGTTCCCTCGAACCGCGGCCAGCCTCAACGGCGTGGCTCGAATCGCTTCGAGCCGCGGATTGCCGGCCACTCTCAGCAGGCTCATGGCGCCGAACAAGACGCCAACGAATATGAGTGTTCCCGGGAATGCCACTGGCCGCCTGACTGCCCAGGTGTCGAGTGGCCAGCAAGACGCCCCGAGCACTCAATGGCACGTTGAACCTCAGTAAACGCCAGGCGACATGGCAGGGCTGGCGTTATACTCAGTTGGGGACGGAAGCACTCCATGCGGACCATAATCGTACTCGTCGTTATCGTTGTTGTTTTCCCCACCGTTTCCGCATCAGCGGCTGATGTTGCGCCACAGAAAATCGACGAAGTCTTCGCTCCCTACAACAAAACGCACTCCCCTGGCTGCTCGGTTGGCGTGATTCGCGATAGCAGTTTCATCTTCCGCAAGTCTTACGGTGAAGGGAGCCTGGAACTCGGCGCCCCACTGAGTTCGGCCTCCGTGTTTTACATGGCATCGGTGTCGAAACAGTTCACGGCCGCCAGCGTCGTATTGGCCGCGGAACAGGGCTTTCTCTCGTTGGATGATGACGTCCATAAATACATACCGGAGCTCCCATCCTACGGGCACGCCATCACGCTGCGGCAGATGTTGCACCAGACCAGCGGGTTCCGCGACTTCCTGGCGCTGACTGATCTTGCAGGCCGGGACATCTCAACCCTTTCCTCGTCAAACGACGCCCTGCAACTGATCGTCCGTCAAAAGGGGCTGAACAATCCGCCGGGAGAAGAATTCGTCTACAGCAATACGAACTACTTCCTGCTTGGCGTGGTGATGAAGCGGGCCACCGGAAAGTCTCTCGCAGAATTTGCGGCCGCGAACATCTTCCGGCCGCTGGGCATGACCAGAACACTCTTCTACGACGATAACGGCGTGGTGGTGCCGAATCGGGTTGCCGCTTACGATCCCGGAAAAGAGGATGGCTTCCGGGTCGACTGGTCCACGATCTTCGATATTGTCGGCGGCGGTGGTCTGATGAGCAATGTGGATGACCTCCTCCTCTGGGACCAGAACTTCTACTCCAACAAGGTCGGGAAGGGATCGCTGGCGAGGGAACTCGAAACCCACGGAAGCCTGAACAATGGCCACCCGATCAATTACGGACTGGGGCTTTGGCTTGGCGAGTACCGCGGTCTGAAAACCGTGGAGCATGGTGGCGGTACATTTGGATACAGGACCGAACTTCTGCGCTTTCCCGAGCGGCGATTCAGCGTGGTCGTTCTTTGCAATATCGCGAACGCCGACGTCGAGGGTTTCGCGCGAAAGATCTCCGACCTCTACCTCGAAAAGGAGCTGCCGTCAGAGGCAGACGCCACCGCGCGATCCCAGGTCTATCCCGATCCCGCACCCTTCGCCGGCACCTATCTCGACCCACGAAAACATATGATCTACACGTTCGCGGCCGTGAACGGGAATCTAATGGGATGGGGTTCGAAATTGCGGCGCCTGGGCGCAAACGAGTTTTCCGATCTCGTCGGCAACCCCATTCTGTTTAAGAGCGCTAAGGGCACCATGACCGCGACTCTCACTCTACAAGGTGACCCTTACTTTTCGGGCGACATGGTACCCCGGATTCAGTTGAGCGAATCCGCGCTCGGCCGGTTCACCGGAAACTATCACAGCGACGAGTTAGAGGCGACCTATGAGTTGTCGCTGGTGAAAGGGGTTCTGACACTCAAGAACGGCAATCAAACACCAGTGAATCTGCAACCGGTCGCGCCAAACGAATTTCAGGCAGGGGACCTCGGAACGATCGTTTTCCGCGTTACTGCCCAACATCGCGTTCCAGGATTGACCCTTTTCTCGCAGCGGGCACGCGGCATTGCTTTCGCCAAAGTGGGTTGAGGGTGGGACGCCGGGCGTGGAGATCTTTCAGGCGTCTGCACCGAAGGCCGGCGGCGAGGTTGCCCCGGCTCGACGCAGGCGTTTTTCCAGGGCGAATCCCAGCCACACCAGACTTCCTCCCAGGAGGAGCAGATGCAGCCACCAGGCCCCAGGGGAACGGGCAGCCACGAATTGGAAATAGAACGTGTAGACGTTGATGACGAGGAAAGTCAGACCATAGGATCTGAGTATTCGAAGTCCAGTGAAGCCGGCCAGCCACAGAGATGCCACGCTCACCACAGCCCACAGCGCGCTGAAGGCAACCCTCTGTCCGTCGTTCTCGCTCCAACGAACTTCCTTTTCGAAGTAACCGAACACGGCCAGAAACCACAGCGCCAGGTGGATCGCTAACAGGCCGAGATGCGCGTAGACGCGAGAGAACCCCTGAAGGGCGCCCTTCAGTCGTCTCGCGTGCACCCACGCCACTCCGAGAAAAAGAATCCCGACGGCAATGAACCGAACGGGGTAGGTCATGGCCAGCCAGTACGCACCCCAACCGGACTCGTAGCCGGTCTCGCCCCCGAAGAAGACAAAGAAGCAGACTGCTGCGTGAATGAGCACCAGACGGTTCCCGAGCACGTAGGCGAGAACTGCGAGCAGGAGTGCCTGCATTCCGATCAGCGCGGGCCAGTTATCGGACCCGGTTGAGAAATCGATTGCGAGCGCGAAAGTCAGCCCCTGCAATGCGAAGCCGCCGGTCATTTCAAGGCTCGCTCCTGTCTTGACTAACCCTTTCGAGCGCGCCACGTAGCGGCCCAGGAAAATGCATGCCGCCATAGCCACGATCAGCCCGAACTCGGCCAGGCGAAGCCCTTTAACGTACTCCTCCGCCAGCACCACCACGCCAATGCCCGCCGTCACCGCTCCCAGTATGCTGAACCACCGCGCCAACACGAGAACGTCCCATCGGGCAGTTGGATATCGCTCGGCGATTCTTTGCGCCTGAGCGAGTGTCAGGATCTTCTGCGTCACCAGCTGGTCGAGTTCCGCGGTGATGCCGCGATTGACATCCCGTGTCATGCTGCCCTCTGCTGTGAGCGCCTCAAGATTATCTCGAACGCCAGGCCGGCGGCGAACAACGCTAATCCACCAAGCAGGAAGAACGCGCCCGCGGGCAGACGATTCCAGAACGTTTCGTAATATCGCGTGTACACATTCACGGCGAATGCTGTCACACCAAATCCCGTCAGCAGCGGATTGTGCAACCGGGCGCCCGCTACGATCTGCGCAATGCCTGCGATCAACCACAGGGCGATCCAAAAGCTCGCCCTCCCCCACGCCGGGTCCGCATCAACGGTGAGGATAAGCATCGACACGTTCAGGTAAATGAGACCGACAGTTTCCCAGGCCTGGAAGAAGCGCCCAGTCTTGTCTCGCCAGCTTCGTTCGTGATAAATGCCCACGACTACAGCGGCGAGTGCCGCGAGGCTCATCCATCGGGGATCCTGAACGGCCAGCACGTAGGTGGACCTCCCGAACATGCTGCTCCACGATCCAACCCAGTGGAAAAGGCCCAGCAGGCTGATGATCAGCAGCAAGGTATTGCGGAACCAATACGCCAGAATTCCGACAGGGACGACAAGGATCGCACCCGCGGCGAAGACGAGTTTGGTACCGCTGAGCCCAGCGCTGTCCAGCGCCACGCCGATGCCCAACGCCGCGGTAATTACGCCGAGCATCAACACAACTCCTGAAGAGAGGGTATATCTGCCGAGTTTGTCCATCGCGAGCCGAATGCCGGCTACAGTCACGCCGACGCCGGCGCCTGTCAATAAGAACGCAGCCACAGGCTTTGAACCCGAGAGCGCGGCGACAATGCCGAGTAATCCAAAAAACAGGATCAGGGCGCCAGCAACAGCCAGGGACCTGATAGCGTTTGCAAGCCCAGATTCCGCAGCGCCATAGCGCTGGCGGAGGAGCTGATATGTGTCTGTTGAGACCAGCCCATCCGCAAGCCACTGACTCAGGTCGTGCGCAAGGCGCTCTCGGACCGCGCGTGCTGCCATTGCTGCCCACCTCCTCTCAAACCGAGCGGAGCATCACCCACGAAGAATAAGGTTGTTCTTTAGTCTACGTCTAAAACCTCTTCACGCGGCGCCGAAGAATTGTCCAATACTGGATGATCCTGAAACTGTCCCGGACCAGTCGTATATGGTTCGCTGATGGCTCCCGGCCGTTGCTCTTCAGCAAAGACGCGTAAGCTGTTGTTGCCTTTAAGCCTGGCTCATGTCGGGCCGCTTCCAATACCGACAGCACCCGACCCTGGGACAGCAGAAACCGGATATGAGTGCGGAGCTGAGTGACTCGCCATCACCTTCCCCAATCCCCGGGCAATCGATTGTCGTTTAAGAACGGTGGAGAGAAGGCGGCCTTCTGCCGATAGGAGAACAGGGCTATGACGCACTGGAAGTGTGGCTCCGCTCGGACCGTGATACTGATCCTGGCGCTCAGTGTCACCTTGTCTGCCCAGCAGTACAGTTTCCGGCACTATGGAGCAGCCGAAGGCCTCCAGAATATGGTCGTATTGTCGTTGGTCCAGGACCGTGGCGGCTATATCTGGGCTGGGTCCGAGGGCGGCTTGTACCGCTATGATGGAACCCGCTTTCACCTGATCGGATCGGACGAAGGGCTGCCGTGCGCTACCGAGATTCACACGCTCTACCTGGCGGACGATGGCGCCCTCTGGACCAATGCGTGCCACCAGATCTTCCGCTTTGATGGCCAGCGCTTCCACGCCGTTCCCGGCATCAGCGGCCACCTCGGCGGCGGCGGCGGCACACAACGCATTGCCGAAGACGCCTATGGTCATGTGGTTGTCTCAACCACGGCTGGCCTGCAAGAGGTCCTGACGGCCAGCGGCGGCGATTCCTTCGTCTTGCGCCCGCATCGCCTGCCCTCGGCTCTGGAAGGCAAACCGATGCACGGAATTCTGCGGCACGGCTCGCAACTCTGGTT
>CAYVPZ010000335.1:0-5741 GCA_964453955.1 uncultured Solibacteraceae bacterium
GGGTGGGGGCTGGCAGGATTCCGGCGGGGTGTGGCCCGGAATCAAACTCATCGAGGGCGTGATCGCCGCCGAAGGCGATGCCGAGTACGGTATCAGCCGCGGCCGCCTGCTGCCCAGCCACCGCATTCTGCCCCGCTCGGAGGTCACCGCCGAAACTCGCGCGAAACTGCAGGACAGCCTGGTGCTGGTACATGGCGGCATGGCTCAGGACGTGGGTCCGATCCTCGAGATGGTGACCGAAAAGTACCTGCTGCGCTCGGAGGCGGAATGGATCGGTCGCCAGCAGGCCTGCGCCATTCTCGACGAGATCGTCGGCTGCCTTCGGTCCGGCGACGTCGGCGCCATCGGAGCAGCCACCCAGCGCAACTTCGACGGGCCCATCCAAACCATCATTCCGTGGGCCAGCAACTTCTACACCGAGGCGTTGATCGACGAAGTTTGCAAGGCCTTCGGCGCGGACTTCCGGGGCTTCTGGATGCTGGGCGGGATGTCCGGAGGCGGGATGGGCTTCATCTTCGATCCCGCGCGAAAACCGGAGGCGCAGGACCGTCTGCAAGCCATCATGCGGCAGTTGAAACGCCGGATCGAGGGCGGCGTGCCCTTCGCCATGGAGCCCGTCGTTTACGATTTCGCGATCAACGAACGCGGCACGCACGCGGAGTTTCTTGCCGGCGAAGACGCACTGCTGCCTGCCGGCTACTACAATCTCATGCTGCCCGGGGTGCTGCGCCGGGAGACACATTCGTTATCGGCCACCGAGCGCTCCGATCTCGACCGCTTCAGCGCAATGTGCGAGGGCGCGCCGGAGGCCGTCAGCAGGATTGATCATCTTTTCGAGCGCCTGCTGCCGCGCCACGAAAGCGGAAATGGCCGCGACGACACGCTGGACTCGCTGCTGGCCCGCCATGGCTTCGACCCTGTCCAGCACGAGCGTATTCAGACTGAACTACGCGCCGGCCGCATCGGGCTTGCCCAGAACCGCCTGCCCGTCTCCAGCCGCATCGAGGACGTTTCGCCGGACGAGGTGTTCGATGCCACCCGCGATGCGACCTCGGAATACCAGAGGATTGGCGAGGACGCACTGGCCGCGGGGGCGGTCGCCGTCGTCTCCCTGTCCGGTGGCGCCGGGAGCCGCTGGACCCACGGCGCCGGCGTTGTCAAAGCTCTCAGCCCCTTCTGCCGTCTTGCGGGAAAGCACCGCAGCTTTATCGAAGTGCATCTGGCGAAGAGCCGCCGCACCGGACGCATCTACGGGTCGTCCGTGCCCCACGTCGTCACCACCAGCTACCTCACGCACGACCGCATCGAACGTTTTCTTTGCGCCGGGGGGAACTACGGCTACGAGGGTCCTCTGCACCTCTCGCCTGGACGCGCCGTCGGGCTGCGGCTGGTGCCGATGGCCAGGGACCTTCGCTTCGCCTGGGAGGAGACCCCGCAGCAGATGCTCGATGTCCAGGCCCAGAAGGTTCGGGAGAGTTCGCGGGCGGCTCTGGTGGCGTGGGCACAACAGGCGGGGGAGGGAACCAATTACACAGATAATGTCCCGTTGCAGTGCCTGCACCCGGTGGGGCACTGGTATGAAGTTCCCAACCTCTTTCGCAACGGCGTTATGGAAACCCTGCTGAGCGCCCGGCCGAATCTGCGCTACCTGATGGTTCATAACATCGACACGCTGGGAGCCGGCGTGGACGCGGGAATCCTCGGCTGGCACATCGCTCGCGGCGCACCGATGACCGTGGAAGTAATCACCCGCCGCATCGACGACCGCGGAGGCGGTCTGGCCAGAGTCGACGGCCACGTGCGCCTGATCGAGGGCATGGCCCTGCCGCGCGAAGAGGTGGAGTTCCAGCTCACTTACTACAACTCGAATACGTTCTGGATCGACATAGACGCGCTGCTCAGCGTTTTCGGTCTGACCCGGGACTCTCTGCGCGATGCGGACAGGGTGGCCGCGGCGGTTCGTTCCATGGCCGCGCGCATGCCGACTTACATCACCATCAAAGAGGTGAAGAAGCGGTGGGGCAAGGGTCAGGAAGATATCTACCCCGTAGCGCAATTTGAGAAGCTCTGGGTGGATATGTCCGCTCTGCCGGAGATGAACTGCCAGTTCGCCGTCGTTCCCCGCCTGCGCGGCCAGCAACTCAAGGAGCCTGCCCAGCTGGACGGCTGGCTGCGGGACGGATCGGCGGAATATGTAACCGGCTTGTGTGAATTCCCGCAGCCAAAATCAACGTTCATAAGTGCCGAGCCGGTTGTTACTCACCCGGCACTTCCCGCCTTGTCGAATTCGGGGATGTGATCGCCAACGGCGAGCGAGTCAGTTGCAGCGTTCTGCTGGCGAAGCCTTCCGCGTTGAGCGCAGTCCTCTGACCCACGCGTAATTCCCACCCGCACGGCCCAGCCTCACGGAAATCCCCAACGCAAAGCGTGGCGACCCACCGGGCCGGAGGTGTGTCCGGAGGGTGCCGCCGCTTCCTTCACGCTCGCCACCAGGCGTTTTCCGAGCACATCGGGGGCTTCCCCGATCCCGCGGTGGTTTGACGGGGTGTCAGGGATCGAGCATCCGCCGTACTTCCTTGTCATCGCAACCAGGGTTTCGGCCGGTTGCACTTCCTGCATCGCGAGATAGACCGTTGCGTGCACGGCCGATGGTACGATCGTCGCGATCCTGATCTAACAAGTGTTTCTATTCCTCAGCAAGCTGCTTCCTCCGCTGGTGTTTCCTCCCGGCGGCAATCTGGTCTTGTTCGTGCTCGCCTGGCTCCTGCGGAAGCGGTGGCCGCGGCTGGCGAGCGGGCTGTTTCTCCTTAGTGCGCTCACGTTGCACGCACTGAGCACGAAGGAGATTTCGGATCTGGTCATCGCTCCTCTGGAGAACCGCTACGCGGACGTCGGGGTCGACACCGCTCCACAGGCGGAAGCTATCGTCGTGCTCGGGGGAAGCGTGCGGGGGGCCGCGGGACGGCACCGGGAACCGGAGCTTGGCTGGGCCGGCGATCGGATCCGCAAGGGCGCGGCGCTATTCAAGGCCGGGAAAGCCCCCATCATCGTCGACAGCGGGGGCAACATCGATTTCCTTGACGGAAGGGGTGAGCCGGAGGCTGTCGGGACCGGCAGAATGCTCGAGAGCCTGGGTGTTCCCGCAGCGGCGTTCGTAGCCGAGGACAAGGCGCGCAATACACACGAGAACGCGGAGTTGACGTGGAGTATGCTGAACTCCCGCGGCGTGCATCGCATTCTGCTGGTCACCTCGGCGATGCACATGCCGCGCGCGGTGGCCTTGTTCCGGCACGCCGGCTTCGCGGTGATCCCGGTGCCGTGTAATCATATTACCGGCTGGGGCGAGCCGCCGGTGCTGTTCAGCCTTTTGCCTGAACCGGATGCTCTTGCAGACTCCAGGGATGCGCTACGCGAGTACCTGGGTCTTACGGTGTACCGGTTACGAGGTTGGTTGTGACGGAAACAAAATTCGGGATCGGGAAGCAGGTGTACAGAATAGTCTCCTGGTGCCGAAGTGCTTTTCTGAGGGATTTCCCGTTAATTTAAGGCTCTTCTCAGCAGTTTCCACGGTCTGAGCCTTTGAGCGTTCGCCCTATGAGACTTTTCGGCCGTTGTGGTTCTGATCAGATTTCCCAATCCTCGTACGCGAGTCCTTCTACGCGGCTAAGTTTGCGGACGTTGTGCGTATCCGGAATCGCGCCATGAAGCGAAGCGCCGCGATTAGCAAATCGTTCGCCCCTATCCCGGACTCGACCACCGCGATCGCACTGAAATCCCGGGCCCGCCACAGATCCATGCCCACCAGGAACCCCCGTCCGGCGTCACTGGCGTCCCTCGCCGTCGGCCACCTGATACAGTGAGAGGTATGAAGTACCCAGTTGCTTTGATGTCAACCGACGAAGGGTACAGTGTCTCCTGCCCCGGCCTGCCCGGTTGCTGGTCGCAAGGCGCCACCGAAGAAGAGGCGCTTGCGAACATCCAGGACGCCATCCGGGACTATCTTGAGGTAGCCAAACAACTGGCCGGCCAGCAAAACTGAGGGAAGTGGAAATTCCGGCGTAGTCCATGCCGAAGATTCCGGGCATCCCGCACCTTGGGCCGTTAAGGCGCTCGAAAAGGCTGGATTCCACATCGCGAGGCAGGGCAGGCACATCGTCATGACAGACGGCAGGCGGATCGTCACGGTCCCACGGCACGACCCCGTGGACGCGCTCACCATGGGCGGCATTGTCCGGGACGCCGGTCTTACACCCGAGCAGTTCCGTCAGCTTCTCTGAGTCCTTCTCGAGATTTCTCTCTTTCGAACTCAAGGAGCCCGCCCGGTTAGACGGCTGGCTGCGAGACGGTTCCGCCGAAAATGTAACTGGCCTGTGTGAATTTCAGTAGCTGGAATTAACGCACGTAAGTGCCTGGCTGGCTATTTACTCGGAGGTGACCCGCCAGACCGGAGGTGTGCACAGAGGGTTTCCGATTCACGCCGCTTCCTCCACGCCCACCACCAGACGCTTTCCAAACACGTCGAGCGCTTAGTTGATCCACGGCAGTTTGGTAGGGTGCCTGGGATCGAGCATACGCCGTACTTCCTTCTCATCGCAACCGCGATCGCTATCTGGTGTACATATGGCGTAATATAAGAGACGCCTCTATAACGTCGAGATCGTCGATTACCACTAAGAGGTATCCAATGGCCACGAATAGAGAGAAACGTTTGTCGCCGATTCATCCTGGCGAGATTCTTCAGGATGTCCTCACCGAAGCCGGTCTGACAGCCAATGCCCTCGCCCTGGCTTTGCGGGTGCCTGCAAATCGGATCGGCTCCATCATAAAAGGCCAGCGGGGCATCACCGGGGACACGGCACTGCGGCTGGGCCGATACTTCGGCACGTCGGCTCAGATATGGATGAATCTCCAGGCGAAGTATGATCTGGCCATCGCGGAGGACGCCTTAAGCCGGCAGATCGAACAGGACGTCTGCCCACGGTCTGCCGCTTGATTCGAGGGCAATCAGGTACGCCGGCATTAGCTGTGATGTCGGCATGTGTCAGCGCTGCAATAACTGAGCTGCAGCCGATCCGAATAAGTCAATCACTCACCATGCGTTGAGGCTCTTCTCGGCGCTTCCTTCAGTTCGGCCTGAGAGCGTTCGCCCTCCGTGGCATCTTTCGGTAAACGGGCCAGCCGGATCTCCCTTTCCCGTTCCCCCAGGGGAAGCCGGGGCGAGGACGGTTCCCTGGGACGGTTCCCCCCACGACGCAAGCCACGCGCCTCCCCCCGCAAGAGGGCTTTCAAACCGCTTCGCTGAAATCCCCCCTTGCGCGATCCCCAATCTCCATGTCCTCCGTGCCTCAGCGGTGAAGCTAACGGCGCGAGAGAAGCGCCACCTTTTCGGCTCACGGCTCCCCGGCGTCGGTCGACGTCTTAGCCGGTGATCCCCTTCCGCGCGCTGAGCATAATCCTCTGAGGTAGCTCGCCAATTCTCTTCTGCGTGGCAAGGCCTCACTGATAATCTGAAGCGCATGTTGTGAATTAGCGCGCCGGAGGTGTGTCCGGATGCACGAAGGCGCACCGCCCCTTCAATCCAGGTCAAATGCAATTCAAAGAGCTTCATTGAGTCGCGCCACTGTCGCGGGCGCAAGCTCCCCACGACGGCGCAAGAGCCGCTTCTTGTCGAGTACCCGCACCTGCTTGTCAGCACCGGAATAAAACGACCGCATTCCCACCGGTTTTGACGTTGGCTTGAG
>CAYVPZ010000336.1:0-5739 GCA_964453955.1 uncultured Solibacteraceae bacterium
GGCGCGGATCCGGTCTCTGGTGATGGCGCGGTCGAAGGCGGCGTTCCGGGGGTAAGGAGAGGGGTCGCGGGCGTTACTGACGCTCGCTGCCATCTTGTATGTGAACCTCGAAGCGCTCCAGTGGTTCTCCGGCGTCATTTACGGGAACCAGAGTCTTGTCGCGAGTGCCCCGTTCTCCTTCGATGTAAATCCAAGCCAGCTCCGGGTGAGCGGGATAAATGGCAACCTCGGACGGACGTAACTCCGCTGGCTTGGCCGCCCGCCGTTCTCCATCCAGACGATACCGGCCATGGGCGATCACATTTCCTGCGTCATCCCACGCCCGACAAACGTCCACGTCTTTGCCGCGATCAAGCGAGCAATCAAACCAGGCCGAATCCTTCATCGTCGCCACGTGGCGCGCTCGCGATGAAACGCCTTGAGGACGCGTAAGTGGCTGCCAGAAGTCCAAGCCCACTCCGACCTGGTAGACCGGTCGTGCAATCAAGACCAGCACGACAGCCCCAACTACAGCCCCAACGCGTCCGATCATGATGGCCTCTCGTCACCAGCATACGCTCGGTCCCCGTGCTGTAGATTGGTTTCTTGCAGAAGCTGCGCATCGCCATCGCGGGTACCCGCGGCATTCCGGCCAACTACGGCGGTTTCGAGACGTTCGCCGAAGAGCTGGCTACGCGCCTTGTTGAGCGCGGGCATGATGTCCGGGTCTACTGCCGCTATCGCTGGACGGAGCCCGTGTGGCGCGGCGTGCACCTCGCGTATCTGCCTACGCTGCGGCACAAATACCTGGACACCATCATCCACACCTTCGTCTCCACGCTGCACCTGCTCACACATCGCGTGGACGCGGCCCTCTACTGCAACGGAGCGAACGCCATCTTCACCCTGTGGCCGCGTTTGCTGGGCATGCCGGTGGCGCTCAATGTCGATGGCCTCGAGCGCAAGCGCAAAAAGTGGAACGCGGTGGCGCGCGCCTGGTATCTGGTTTCCGAGTGGCTTTCCACGTTTTGCCCGTCGCGCGTGGTCACCGACGCAGAGCAGATTGCCGCGTATTATCGCCGCCGCTGGGGGAAGGCGACCACGTTCATCCCGTACGGCGCGGAAACCGGCGCGGTGAAAGGAACCGCAACGCTTCGGCGTCTGGGACTGGAGCCCGGCGGATACTTCCTATACGTCAGCCGCATGGAGCCGGAGAACAACGGGCTGCTGGTGCGCGAGTGCTTCGAGACAGTGGAGACCGGCCTGCGCCTGGCGCTGATTGGCGACGCGCCCTACGCCGGGGACTACATCCGGCAAGTGGGCGACACCGCGGACGCGCGCGTGGTGATGCCCGGGGCCATCTACGGGGCCGGGTACCACGAGCTGCAATCGCACTCGTTCGCCTACATTCACGCCACCGAGGTGGGCGGGACACACCCGGCGCTCATCGAGGCCATGGGGCGGGGCGCCGTGGTTCTGTATCTGGATACGCCCGAGAATGCCGAGGTGGCCGGGGGCGTGGGCCTCGCGTTCACGCCGGCCACGCTGGCCGAGCGCATGCGCGATGTGCTGGCCATGTCCGGCGACGAGCGGGCGGGCATGGGACGGCGCGCGGCCGAGCGCGTTCGCGAGCGCTATAGCTGGGACGCGGTGACGGACGCGTACGAGCGGCTCTTTGAGGACATGCTGGTTTCCACCTGAACCTCAGGAACTGGCTCCGCGTAGTTTGGGGTGTGAGTGAACGTTCGGCAATCTCGTCCTGGTTGGACGTAGCAGCCGGAGTGGTGGCCATCGTGGTGGTTGTCGGCAGCAGTTTTGCGTCCCATCACATCGGGTCCGACTTTCGCGGCATCTTCGCTTTGACGGCGGCGGCGTTCTTTCTTGCCGGCTTCGCGCGCGGGGGCGCTTTCACCGGCAGCCTCGCATGGAAGGCGGTCCGCCTGAGCGTGGGCGGGTTTCTGGGCACCGCGGCCCTCATCATGAACAACGGCCTGCACCGTTTATCCATCCTCGCTGGCCTGGCTTTGACGGCGATTGCGGTTTCGGCGGCGGGGGTGATCGCACGCAAACACTGGGGTTCCGACCGTTCCCTGAGTATCCGGGTGATCGCCATCTCACTGGTCGTCGCGGCGCTGGGCATCTGGTTCCTGGTGCCGGGAATTTCCAGCGCCTCCGCCTTCGACGAGCCGAACCGTACTGCGCCGCCCTTCCGCCTGGCGGTGGACGATCGCGCCATTGGCCCCGCCGAACTCCGCGGGCGAGTGGCCGTTCTCGCCTTTTGGGCCAGTTGGTGTTTGCCTTGTACCAGGGAACTTCCCGAGCTGCGGCAGGTGTACAAACGGTTTCAGAACGATCCGCAGGTGGCGTTTCTTGCCGTGGACACAGGCTGGGGCAACGAAACCGCGGAAGCCGGCCGCAGGTATCTCGCTGGCCGTCACCTGGAGCTTCCCATGGCTTTCGACCGTGGAGAAGCGGCGCAGGCCCTGGGGGTGGATGGGCTGCCGACGCTGGTGGTGATCGATCAGAGTAGCCGCGTGCGCCTGGTTCATCACGGCTACGATGTGTCGGAAGGGATGGCGGAAGTTCTCAGCGGCAGAATCGACCAACTGCTGAACGAGAACACCCGGTAGCAACCGCACGCACGAGACCACCGTACCCCACCACTGGTACTCCTGCCTTTGGAACTCGCGGCTCTTTTGCCGGCATTACCAGGCAAACCATAATGCCTGCATGAGCCTTTTCGAAGCCACGCGGCGCCGCCGGGTACGGGTCCTGTTCGTGTGCTACGCCAACGCCTGCCGCAGCCGCATGGCCGAAAGCTTCGCCAACGCGTACGCGCCCAACCTGGTGGAGGCGGCAAGCGCGGGAATCGAACCGGCGAAACGCGTTTCTCGCCGTACGGTGGCGGTGATGGAAGAGAAGAACATCACCGTGGACGGCCATACGCCTCGTCCGCTGGCCGACGTCGATCTGGACTCTTTCGACCTCATTGTCAACCTGAGCGGCCGTTCCCTTCCGCCCAGCGCCGCGCGGATCCTGCCCGCGCCTCTGCCCGACCCGGCGCACGGCGACGTGAATCTGCATCGCCAGGTGCGCGACGCGGTGGAGCGGGTGGTGCGCACGCTGGTGGTGAAGCTGAACTCGGCGCGGGAAATTGCCGTGGCGGCGTGAAACCCGGCGGCTCATTACTATAGAAATGTGAACTCGTTCGCATACCGGAGCTGGGTGGAAGTGTCGTTGGGGCAGATTGCCCGCAACTTCCAGGCGGTGCGCGCGGTGGTGGGCGCGGGCGTGGAGGTGATGCCCGTGGTGAAGGCCGACGCCTACCGTCACGGCGCGGTGGAGGTTTCCCGGCGGCTGATGGCCGAAGGCGCGCGCTGGCTGGCGGTGAGCAGCGTGGAAGAGGGCGCGGCGTTGCGCGATGCCGGCATCGGCGCGCGGGTGCTGGTGATGGCCGATTTCCTGCCCGCCGAACGCGCCGGGCTGCTGGACTACCGGCTCACGCCGGTGATCCACACGCTGGAGGATATTGCCGCGTGGGACGCGCTCTGCCGGGAGCGCGGGTGCGAGGCGGCGTACCATCTCAAGGTGGACACGGGGATGGGGCGGCTGGGCACGCGCGGGACGGCGGCGGACATCGCCGCGGCGGTGCAGGCGGCTGCGAGCGCGCGGCTGGAGGGCATCATGACGCATCTGGCTTCGGCGGCCAACTACAGCGCCGCGCAGACCAGCGAGCAGATCGCCACGTTCGCGCGATTGCAGGCAGGCCTCGAGCAGCTCGGCATCCGGCCCGCGTACCTACACGTCTCCAGCAGCATTCCGGTGGCCTACGGACGGAGGGAAGCGTGGCAGAAGATGGTTCGGCCGGGCCATGCCATCTATGGGTATGTATCGCCGGTTTCGCGCGGCGTGGGGCCGGCGCGGGTGCTCGAGGTGAAGCCCGCGCTCACATGGAAGGCCGCCGTGCTTGCGGTGAAGGAGCTGCCGGCCGGGGCGCTGGTGGGCTATGGAGGGATGTATCGCGCACCGGGGCCGATGCGGATCGCGGTGCTGGCGGCGGGCTACGCCGATGGCATCCCGCATCGTCTTGGGAATCGCGGCTCGGTGATCGCGGCGGGGAAGCTGGCGCCGATTCGCGGCGCGGTGTCGATGGACCTCACCACCATCGACGCCACGGCCGTGCCGGAGCTGAAGCCGGGCGATGCGGTCACGCTGCTGGGCACCGAGGGCGCGGTGAGCATTGATGCGCAGCAGATCGCGCGCACCGCCGGGACCATTTCCTACAGCGTGCTGTGCGGCATACACGCGCGGGTCAAGCGGGTGTACGTCGAATAGCCTGCTTCCCCCCACCCCGGGGTCCTGCAGGCCGGAACGAATCCACTCGATAAGCGTAATGAGGCGGCAACTCTTGTGAGCACGGCCTTCCCGTACGGAATGTCGTCGCCTGTCCCCGAATTGGCCGACCGACTCAGACGTCCAGATTGCGGACGTCCAGAGCGTTTTCTTCGATGAACTTGCGGCGGCCTTCGACGTCTTCTCCCATCAGCGTGGAGAAGATCGCTTCGGTCTCGGTGAGGTCCTCGAGGTCCACGCGCAGCAGCGTGCGCGTTTCCGCGTTCATGGTGGTTTCCCAGAGCTGCTCGGCGTTCATCTCGCCAAGGCCTTTGTAGCGGGTGACGGAGATCTCGCGGGTGCCTTCCGATTTCACGTAATCGAGCAGCTCGTTCCATGTGCCGCGCGTGTCGCTGCTTTCGCCTCGGGTGACGCGGAAGGGCGCCACGTTGAGCGACGCCACTTTCTTCGTCATGATGCGCAGGCGGCGATATTCGGGCATGGTGGCCAGCTCCCAGCCTATGAGGCGCTCGCCGTTGGTCTGGTCGCGATAGGCGATCATGCTGGCGGAATGCTCTTCGTCGAAGCGCATTTCGGCGGTCACGCCGGCCGCGCGGATGGCTTCGAGAACGGGCGTCACGTTGGCCTCGTTCTGGAAGTCTTCCTTCACGTCCACGTGGTATTCCACATTGGCCAGCACGGCGGCCACGCGCGGTTCGCGGAAGCGGCGCTCGGCGCGGCGGAACACCTGCTGGAACTCGTCCAGCGTCATCAGGAAGCCGCGCAGCTCGGCGCCTTCCAGACGGCGTCCGGCGCCGTTCACCACCACCAGGTTCTCGGTGCCGCGGCGCAGGATCTCGCGCGTGAACTCCTTGTCGTCCTTGATGTACTTCTCGCTCTTGCCGCGCTTGATGCGGTACAGCGGCGGCTGCGCGACGAAGACGTTGCCGCGCTTGATCAGCTCCTGCATATGCCGGAAGAAGAAGGTGAGCAGAAGCGTGCGGATGTGCGAGCCGTCCACGTCGGCATCGGTCATGATGATGATTTTGTGGTAGCGCAGGCGCGCGGGATCGAAGTCGTCCTTGCCGATGCCGGTGCCAATAGCCGTGATCATGGAGCGGATTTCGTCGTGGCCCAGCATTTTGTCGTAGCGGGCCTTCTCCACGTTGAGGATCTTGCCCTTGAGCGGGAGGATGGCCTGATAGCGGCGGTCGCGTCCGGTGCGCGCGGTGCCGCCGGCCGATTCGCCCTCGACAAGGAACAGCTCGCAGCGCTGGGGGTCCTTCTCCTGGCAATCGCTGAGCTTGCCGGGCAGGCCGCCGGAATCGAGCGCGCCCTTGCGGCGCGTCAGATCCCGAGCCTTGCGGGCGGCCTCGCGCGCGCGGGCGGCGTCGATGGCCTTGCCCACAATGCGCTTCATCACCGGCT
>CAYVPZ010000337.1:0-5719 GCA_964453955.1 uncultured Solibacteraceae bacterium
CTGGCCGCGCGCGCGACCATCCTCAACGAGTTCGTGGTCTCGCACGCGCCCAGCTTCGCCCAGCGGGCCGGCGAAACCGCGCTGCTGTGGGGCGAAAAGACGCTCGTCGAAATGCTGCTGCGGCTGAAGGAGAACCGCGATTTCTGCGTGGCCGCCCTGCGCAAAATGTCCGGAGTCACCGTGCCCGTCCCCGACGGCGCGTTCTATCTGTTCCCGAAGATCGCCGCGGCGGCGGATTCGTTCGATTTCTGCAAGCGCCTGCTCATGGACGCCCAGGTGGGGCTCGCGCCGGGAGTTGCGTTCGGGGCTGGCGGCGAGGGCTCGGTGCGCATCTGCTACGCCGCCGAGAGGCCCATCCTCGAGGAAGCGATGCAGCGGCTGAGCGGGTTCCTGCGCGCGCTGTAGCTAAGCTAGCTGAGGTTAATCACGGAGCCGCGATCGCGGCCGCTTGTGGCGGGCACGGACTAATCACGGACGCTGGGAACACAAGCTGAAAAACGGATCCTCTGCTTTCCGAGCTCTCCACCGAAAGCCGTGCGTGATGAACGTCGGCGATCCACTTTGCGATGGCCAGCCCCAGACCCGACCCTTCCACCTGACTCCTCGAGGGGTCGGCGCGGTAGAAGCGCTCGAAGATGTGCGGCAGGTCGGTGGCCGCGATCCCCATGCCGTTATCCTCGACCGTGACCGCGACTTTTTCTCCGCTGGCCGCAAGGTTGACGTGGATGCTGCCTGGCGCTGGCGTGTATTTCGCGGCATTTTCAACAAGGATCCAAAGCAACCGGTGGAGACTGGAGTAATCGCCCCAGACCGGCGCATGGCGAGATCCATTCAATGAGACCGTGAGCGTGTGCCGGTGCGCATCGGGGAGTAAACGGGCCTTATCGCAAACCGCCATCACGACCTCGGCCAGATCGACCGGTTCGAAGGCCGGATGCGCATTGCCCGCATCGGCGCGCGCCAGCGTTAGCATGTCTTCCAACAGACGGCTGGCCTTTCCGCACTCTTCGACAATCTCTTCGAAAGCCCGCCGGCTGGTCGCATCGGCCCGCCGGTTTCGGAGGGCCAGCTCGGCTACGGTTCGCATGAACGCCAGGGGGCTGCGAAGCTCGTGGGAAGCGTCCGCCGTGAACCGTGTGATCTCGTTTACTGCCGATTCCAGGCGTGCGAGCATCTCATTGCACGTTTCGGAAAGCCGTTGCAATTCGTCCCGCGTCTCCGGCACCGGCAGCCTCCTGGACAGGTTCGAGACACTGATCAACCGGGTAGCCGCGGTGATATGGTCCACCGGCTTGAGCGCCCTCCGGCTGAGTATGTATCCGCCCAGCGCCGACAGGACCAGCAGTGCGGGAATGGTCCACAGCAAACCGGCGGAAAAGGTGCTCAATACAACACGATTACCTTCCAGCGTACCGGCGACGCACAGCACCAGGGATCGCGAGCCTAATGAAAAGGGACGCAGCAGAACGCGATATCGCTGCCCGGAAAAGGCGACCTCGCTGAATCGATCGCCTTCGAGGGCCGCCACGCCGGGCCACGGAAAAGCTCTTGCGGCTGATGACGGAGACGGAAAAGCGCGAGTTCCATCGGCCCGGAACACTTCCATCAGCCCACCTCCGGTCGCGTTTGCGAATTCCCGAAACCTCGTGGGGCGGTCTTCAGGCGAATCCCGCTCGATTTCATGAAGCAACTCGCCCAGCCGGTCGACGCGTTTCTCCAGCGTCAGGGATCGGCCTGTTGTCACCGTATTCTCAAGGTCTAACCACATCGCCGCGCCGAACAGCACGAGTCCCGCAAAGAAAACGGATGAGAACCAAATCGTAAGCCGCAGTGAAATAGAGCGGCGAGTCAACACCACGCTTCACTCCGCAGCGAGTAGCCCACGCCTCGGACCGTGTGCAGGAGTTCGCTCTCTCCGGGCTGCGTGATTTTTGCGCGCAACGAACGGATAAAGACGTAGAGGTTCGCGCCGCTCACGTCGGACTCCATGCCCCAGCCTTCTTCGATCAGCACGTTCCTTGGTACAACCCCGCCGGCGCGCCGCATCAATGTCTCCAGCAGCGCATACTCGGTGCGCGTCAAAGACGCCGTCCTGCCGCCGCGTTGCATTTCGTACGTGCGTGGATTCAGTCTCAGATCGTGGAATGTCAGTTCCGCGGGTTGGGCCGCCGGAGCCCGCCGGGCCACCGCCCGGACCCGCGCGAGCAGGATATCCAGTTTGAAAGGCTTCGTCAGATAGTCGTCCGCGCCCGCGTCCAGTCCATGCACGATGTCAGTCATCGCATCGCGCGCTGAGACGATGATCACGGGCGTGCGCAGCCTTGCTTCCCGCAGTTTTCTCAGGACGCTGAAACCATCCAGGCGGGGAAGCATGACGTCGAGAAGAATGACGTCGACGTCCGTCGCCTGGCCAAGGTTCAGGGCGCGATCGCCATCATAAGCGAGGAGAACGGAGTGCCCCTCGCCTTCCAGAGCCCGGCGAAGCAGATCGGCGGTCTTCGGTCTGTCTTCGGCCACTAAGATTCGTATATTGTAAGTTTTACATGGCCAATGTTACTGTGGGATGACAATGCAATGAAATTCAAAACCGGCCCACCGGTTCTTTAGATTGTCTTTAGAATCGCCTGCTCTAATGCCCTCGTAGCGTCTTCGCCCCGAAGCGCGAGAGGGAAGGAACCTGAACAGGAGCACTGCGATGCGCACTTCAAACCATAATAGGAAAACCGGCTTTATGCCGGCGATTGCATTCATCTTTATCGCGACCTTTGTACCCTCGGCCTATGGTTCGCCAGGCGCCGAAGTTGGCGCCAAAGGCGTAATCGCTGGACGCGTTGTGGACAGTTCGGGCGCCGTTCTCCAGGGAGCGCAGGTTCGCCTGCAGCCCATGGAACTCGCCGCCGCCACGGACGCCGAGGGCGAATTCTCGTTCACAAACCTCGCGCCGGGCAACTACAAGGTCCTGGTGTCTTACGTGGGGTTCGACCCGTTCCAGGCCGACGTTCAGGTGACCGCCGGGCAGATCCTGCGCATGGATGCGCACATGCAGGTAAGTTCCGTGCGCGAGCAGGTGATTGTCACCGCCGAACGCCCGCGCGCCGAGGACGAAGCGATCAATCGGACGCGCGTGGCCGATAACATCCTGCAGGTGTTGCCGGCCGAAGTCATTACCTCGCTGCCCAATGCGAACGTCGCCGACGCTCTCGGCCGCATGCCTTCAGTTACTCTGGAGCGTGACGAAGGCGAGGGCGTCTATATCCAGGTGCGTGGAACAGAGCCGCGCCTTACTAACATCACCATCGACGGCATCACCATCCCCGCGCCGGAACCGGGCGTCCGTTATGTGCGTCTCGATGAGATTCCGGCCGAGCTCGTTGAATCCGTCGAGATCAACAAGACGCTCGCGCCCAATCTGGACGGCGACGGCATTGGCGGATCGGTAAACCTGAAAACAAAAACCGCCGGCGAGTTCCCCACGCTGAACCTGTTCGGGATCGGCGGCTACGATCCCATCCTCGGCGGCCGCGGCGACGACCAGTGGGGCGGCACGGTGGGCCACCGTCTGGGAAAGGAAAAGAAGCTCGGTCTTCTTTTCGGCGGCTCGTGGGATTATAACGGACGCGGCATCGATGATGTTGAACCGTCCATCGACCCGGCGTCCACATTCGGCCAGCCCATTTACGACAACGATACAATTCGCGAATATCGCTATTATCGCACTCGCTGGGGCTTTGATGGGACCGCCGACTACAAATTCAGCGACTTGTCCAGCATTTATCTCAGGGGCCTTTACTCCAACTTGCAGGACTACGGCGACAAGTGGTATTACGAGCCGAAGGCGTCGGGCAAACCGAAGTTTTACACATCCAGCAAGCGGCCCGATGTCTCCATCTCCAGCTACATCCTTGGCGGCAGGAAACAATTCACATCCTCGCAGCTTATCTGGGAAACGTCCGCTTCCCGTTCCTACGAGCTGGATTCCGCGGGCAATCCGAAAGCGGACTTTGCCTGGATCGCGCCCAAGCTCGTCTGCGGCTACGATCCGAGCACGCAGACCAATCCCTATACGCCCCATTTCGGAAACGACTGCGACGGCCCCAACTCCCCCCTCGAGAACGACGCAAACTGGGGCTTTTCGGACATCACCACTTCGCGGGGCCAGAACGCCACCCTTAATCTCTCGGCAGCCGCCTCGTACTCGATCAACTACCGCCTCGGTTCGCACTTTGGCATTCTCGAATTCGGCGGCAAGATTCGCAACAGTCACGAGTATCAGAACGCCACCGAGACTGTTTATGACGGCTGGGACCCTTCCCAGTACCCCATGACTCAGTTCCTGAACAGTTTCACCAACAATAACTATTACAACGGCGATTACTTCGGCGGCCATTTCGGTCCGGTCTCCGACTTTAATAGGCTCCAGAGCTTCACGCTGGCTAGTCTTTCATCGTACGTGGATGGCTACAGCACGGCGGCGGACACCTATCCGAACGAGTTCGATATTATCGAGCGCATCTCGGCCGGATACATCATGAACACCATGGACTTCGGGCGCTGGCACATACTGGCCGGCGTGCGCATCGAAGGGACCCAGATGAACACCCTCGGCTACGACGTGACGCTCTATCCCGCGGGCAGCGCCAACTGCCCCACCAGCACCGGCTGCGGCTTTCCGGTGCCGGTGCGCAACAGTCCTACTTACTGGGATCCGCTGCCCAGCATTTCGGCACGCTACACGTTGACCCAGGACTCCGCTCTCCGTCTGGTCTACGGACGCGGCGTCTCCCGGCCGGATCCCTATCAGCTCGTCCCCTATGTCGTCGAGGACGATTCCACAAACCCCGCGACGATTTCGGAAGGAAACCCCAGCCTCAAACCGGAACACGCCAATAATTACGACCTCCTTTACGAGCATTACCTGAAACCTGCCGGCATCCTGCAGGCGGGCGCCTTCTTCAAGCAACTGAACGACACCCTGATCAGCACCTCCTACACCGCGCTCAGTGGACAATATGATGGAGATCTGGTCTCCCAGTGGATCAACGCCAGCAATGCCTGGCTCGGCGGGTTGGAGATTGCGTACCAGCAGCGGCTCTCCATGCTTCCCGGGGCGCTCGGCGGTTTCGGGATGATGGCCAACTATAGCTGGACGGCGTCTCAGATCAAGAGCATTCCCGGCCGCTCCGACAGCCCCGCGCTGCAGCGCCAAACACCGAACTCATGGAACCTCGCCCCCACCTATGACCGGGGCCGTTATTCCGTGCGCGTCGGACTCTCCTACAACGGACCCTGCATTTACCAGTATCAGTATCAGACCGCTGCCGACCCGACCGGACTGGGACCCAAGGGTCCCACGGGCGATGTCTACACTTATCCGCACTTACAACTCGATGCTCAGGCGACCGCCAAACTGCACAAGGGACTTTCCGCCGTGGTGTACGGTCTGAACCTGACTAACGAGGTGTTCGGTTACTACAATGGCAGCCCAATCTTCGTCAACCAGAGAGAGTATTACAAACCGACTTACGCGGCCGGGCTCCGCTACACCCTCAACCGTGAGAAATAATGCGGCAATTGCGCTGATAGCGGCGTTCCTTGGGACGCCGCTTGCGCCCGCCGCCGAACGGGCCGATTTGAAGTACGTAGTCATCGTCAGCCGTCACGGCGTCCGTTCACCAACCTGGGACGCCGCGCGGCTCAATCGATATTCGGCCCAGCCTTG
>CAYVPZ010000338.1:0-5715 GCA_964453955.1 uncultured Solibacteraceae bacterium
CAGGCCGTCTGCAGGATCCTGGCTTCGGCCATGAGCACGGTCTCGACCTCCCAGGTCTGGGTGGCAGTCCGGACTTCGCGATTGCGGGAGAGCAGGATGGGCTGGTACAGGCCGATGGTCATGGAGACCGCGAAAGGCCCCCGGCTTCCGTGAACCGACGTGAGGCGCAGGCCGACGAACTCGGTAGCCGCCGGATCGATGGAAATGCCATCGCGCTGCAGGCGCGCCAACAGCCGGTTGAGGAGGGCCTCCCTGGTGACCCCCAGGTTTTGGAGCTCCGGAGGGAGCACATCGACGACCACGCCGACGCCGCTCAATCCGCGGAGGGTGGCGCGGTCCAGGGACGCGTCGCCGGCGGCCCGCGTGGCAGGCGGCGCCAGCAGAAGCGCCAAGACCAGAAATATTCCGCGATCCATACCAGTTGATAGTACGCCCGTTGCGGGTGGCGTTGAAAACCAGGCGGCCCGCCGGCGCCATCGCCATCGGCGACTTCCGGATGGGGCGAAACCGCCAGGTTGTATCATGGTTGCTCATGGATCCACGCCGCATGTGCCCGCATTGCCGGGCGTTCATTACCGACAAAGACAAGACGTGCCCCTACTGCAACGAGGCGGTAGGTCCGCGCTATGCCGAACGCGCGCAGGTATCGGGAGTCATCGGCGGTTTCATCCCCCACGCCCGTTTCAACACCATGCTGATCCTGCTCATCAATGCCGGGTTCTTCGTGGCCACGGCGCTGATGTGCATCAAGCTCGGGTTGGGCGGCGGGTGGGGGGGAATCGACGGACGCGTGCTGTACGCATTCGGGGCCAAAATCGGGTTGCGGGACCTGGATGGCCAGTGGTGGCGCCTGGTGACGGCCGGCTTCCTGCACGGCAGTATTCTGCACATCCTCATGAATTCCTGGGTGCTTTTCGACCTGGGGGCGCAGGTGGAACAGATCTATGGCACCAGCCGCATGTGGGTGATTTATTTTGTGGCCAACGCGGCAGGCTTTTTCGTCAGCGCCTGCTTCAATCCGGGAATCTCGATCGGCGCTTCGGCGGGATTGTGCGGGTTGGTCGGCGCCATGATCGCGTTGGGCGTACGTCACCGCAATCCGGCGGGCGACGCCATTCGCGGCATGTATGTGCGCTGGGCCGTGTACATCCTGATATTTGGCTTGCTGGTTCCGCAGATCGACAACTACGCGCATATGGGCGGCCTGGCGGCCGGATTCGCCGTGGGCTACGTCGCCGAAACACCCCGCGCGGCGGGCGGGACCGAAGGACTGTGGCGCGCCGCTTCCTGGCTTTGCGTCGCCTTAACCGTGGTTAGTTTCCTAAAGATGTGGTTGTGGTTCAGCCATCTGCCGAATATCATGGGTCTATGAGGCTGCGCACCTTAGTGCTGGCGTTGGCGATGAGTGGCGGATTGGCGTGGGCGGCAACTCCGCGCGCCGCGAAGCACGCCAAACCGCCCAAGGCCTCCAGGCACACCCAGATGGCCAAAGCCGTCAAGCGCAAGAGTGCGGCCTTCAAACCGATCGTCCACAAAGGGCGCAAGGCCGCCGGGCACGCCTACAAGGCGGTCAAATACAAGGCGGTCAAGGCCAAGAAGCGCAAGCGCTAGATGGCTGTGGCAAATCCGCTCCCTGACGGATTCTGCCACAGGCTGCCGGATGCCATGACCGCGAGATATATTGCGTTTGCGGAATCCGCTCCCTTACGGTCGCGGCTCGGTGGATTCAGCGCCGTACCGAGCCGGGCCCAGAGGGCACCCCGTCAGGGAGCGGATTCTGCCACAGACTGCCAGATGCCATGACCGCGGGATATAGTGCATTTGCGGAAACCACTCCCTTACGGTCGCGGCTCGGTACGGAGCGGTTGGCCCCAAAAGGCTACGATTCCAACCCCATCTGCGTCAGCCGATACCTTAATGCGTTGCGCGTCAGGCCAAGCATCCGCGCCGCCTGGCTCTTATTGCCGTCGGCGCGCCGTAGCGCTTCGCGGATGATGTCCTGTTCGTACGCGTCCAGGCTCATTCCCTCCGGCAGAAAATGCGTTTCATTCTGCGGCTTGGCGCGCGGCGCGCTCTCCAGCTTGATATCCGCGGCGTCCAGTTGCGTGCCCTGGCACATCACCAGGCTGCGCTCGATCACGTTCTCCAGCTCGCGCACGTTGCCGGGCCAATGGTAAGCCGTCAGCTTCTGCATGGCCGCGTCGGTGATGGACTCCACGCGGCACCCGGTGTCGGGCGCCAGCTTGCCGACGAAATGGTTGGCCAGAAACGGAATGTCCTGCTTGCGCTCGCGCAGGGAAGGAATGTTCAGCGGCACTACGTTCAGCCGGTAGTACAGATCCTCGCGAAACGTCCCTTGTTCCAGCGCCGCGCGCAGGTCCTGGTTGGTGGCGGCGATCACGCGCACGTCGATGTGCCGGGTCACGTTGCTGCCCAGCCGCTCGAACTCGCGCTCCTGCAGGACGCGCAGCAGCTTCACCTGGATGGGACCCGGAACGTCGCCGATCTCGTCCAGAAAAACCGTCCCCGTATCGGCCTGCTCGAACTTGCCCGGCTTGGTGGTGTTAGCTCCCGTGAACGCGCCCTTTTCGTAGCCGAACAATTCGCTCTCCATCAGGTTTTCGGGGATAGCGGTGCAGTTGATCTTGACCAGCGGACGGTCGCGGCGCGGCGAGTGGAAGTGGATGGCCCGGGCCACCAGGTCCTTGCCCACGCCGCTCTCGCCGGCCAGCAGCACGGTGGCGCGCGTGGGCGCCACGCGCTCGATGGTGGCGAAGATCTCGCGCATGGCCGGACTGCGCCCGACGATGTTATCGAACTGGTAGCGGTGGTCGAGTTCTTCCCTCAGCTTGCGATTTTCGTCGCGCAACTGGCGCAACTCCAGCGCCTTTTCGACAACGGCCATCAGGTGGTCGAGCGAGAAGGGTTTGGGCAGGAAGTCCACCGCTCCCGCCTTCATCGCTTCGACGGCGGTCTCGATGGAGCCGAACGCGGTCATCACCACGATGGGCGTTTCGAGCCCTCGCGCGCGCAGGCTGGAGAGCAGTTCGAGGCCGTCGATACCGGGCAGACGAAGGTCGGTGATAATCAGGTCGGCGTTGTCGGCCAGCGGCAGTCCCCGTTCGGCCGTGCCGGCCTGATCCACGTCGAAGCCGGCGGCGCGCAGTTGCAGCTCCATCACGCGGCGGAGCTTCTCTTCGTCCTCAATGATCAGTATGCGGGCGCTCAACGCTCACCTCCGGGGGAAACGGGCAGAAACACGCGGAAAATGCTGCCGGAGCCGGGCTCGCTCTCCACCGTGATGCGCCCGCCGTGCTCGTCGACGATGCGGGACACGATGGCCAGCCCCAGCCCGACGCCCTGGCTCTTGGTGGTGAAGAACGGGTTGAAAATGCTCTCGAGGTGCTTGGGGTCGATGCCCGAGCCCCGGTCGATGATGGCGATCTCCACGGTGTCATCCTGCTGGCGCGTCTTGATGGTGATGGAGGACTTCGGCGAACTGGCCTGCGCGGCATTCACCAGCAAATTATAAAAGACTCGCTCCATCAGGTCGGCATCGAAGGGGAACGGAGCAACGTCGGGAGAGTAATTCCGGTAGATGGACACGGATGACGGCTTGTGGCGCTCCAGTTCGTCCACCGCGCGATCGATGGTCTGGGTGATATCGCCGCGCTGGGCATGTACGGCCAGGGGCCGGGCGAAGTCGAGGAAGCGCGTGACCAGAGTATTGGTGCGGTCCACCTCCGTGGAAATGTACTCGGCCATTTCCCTGGCGATGGCGCCCTCGGAGGAGACGTTGCGGGTGAGCATCTCGGCGGAGGCCTTGATGGTGCCCAGCGGGTTGCGCAATTCGTGGGCGAGACCGGCGGATAACTGGCCGATGGCGGCAAGCCGCTCGGTTCGCCGCACCACGGCCTCCGCTTCCATCAGGTGCAGGTTCGCTTCGGCGAGCTGGCCGGCCGCGGCCTGCGCCTTTCTGGCTTCCGTCCTCCTCCCCTCGGCCAGTTGGTTGGTCAGATAGCCCAGGAAGACCAGAGCGAGCACCCGGAAGACCAGCTCGCGCACCTCTTCCGGCGGGATGTACTGGTGTTCCCAATTGATGAGGGCGAGAAAGGACAGGTACCCGCCGCAGGCAACCGCCGTGGCCGCCAGAGTGCCCGGCAATGAGAAGGCGAGAGCAGCCGTGATCACCGGAACCAGCAGCATCCAGTAGTAACTGCTCCCGATGCCGCCCGTGCAATAGATCAGGAGAAAGCAAAGAACCAGAGTGATGGCGAACGATGCCATCTGGCCGCGCACGGAACCAAACGACGGGAGCCGCGTGGCGACGATCTGAAAAACTCCGATTGCCAGCAGCAGGAAGATGGCGATGGGCGTGTGGTAGGGTCCGAGAACGGCCATCAAACCCGAGAAGAGCAGCCACGCCGGCGCCATGGTACTTCCCAGGATGGTTTGCCGCCAGCCCATGAGATAAGTGTGACAGAATAGATTTACGCTCCCTGTGGTCTCATGAATAATCCCAGTCTTCCCGGTGCCTCAGCCGAAGGTCAGGTCGCGCCTTCCGAGGACGCCTCGTTTGCCTCGATTCTTTCGCAATTCGAACACGAACACAGCCAGAACGGCCACGACCAGGCCATCGAGGGCCGGGTGGTCTCCATCACCGCCGAGCAGGTGTTCGTGGACATCGGGCGAAAGATGGAGGGCGTTCTTCCCATTGCCCAGTTTCGCGATGCCGGCGGCGCGCTGACGGTGAAACGCGGCGACGCGCTGCTGGTGAACGTGACCGGCCGCGATACGGAAGGCAATTATCTGCTCTCCACCATCCGGGTGGAACGCCCGCGCGACTGGAGCGCCTTCGAGGCCGCCTTCGCCGAGGGCCGCCGCATTGCCGGCACGGTGACCGAGGTGGTGAAGGGCGGTCTGCGGGTGGACGCCGGCGTGCCCGCGTTTATGCCCGCCTCGCGCAGCGGCGCTCGCGAGCAGGCCGACATGGAGAAGCTGGTGGGCCAGGAGATCCAGTGCAAAATCATCAAGCTGGACACGGCCAATGAAGACGTGGTGGTGGACCGGCGCGTGGTGCTCGAAGAGGACGAGGCGCTGGCAAAGCAGAAAGCTTTCTCGGATTTGAAGGAAGGCGCGGTGGTGCGCGGCACGGTGCGCACGGTCACCGAGTTTGGCGCTTTCGTGGACATCGGCGGCGTGGATGGACTGCTGCACGTGGCCGACATGTCGTGGTCGCGCGTGGCCAAACCGTCCGACGTGGTGAAGACGGGCGACGAGGTCGAGGTGCAGATCCTGAAGGTGAACGCCGAGTCGCGCAAGGTGTCGCTGGGGATGAAACAGCTCACCCCCGACCCGTGGACGCTGGCCGCGCAGAGTTTCAAGACCGGCGACCGCATTCGCGGCACGGTGTCGCGCGTGGCCGATTTCGGCGCTTTCGTGGAACTGCTGCCGGGCGTGGACGGTCTCATCCACGTCTCCGAAATGTCCTGGTCGAAGAAGGCGAAGAAGGCCTCGGACATCGTGAAAGCGGGCGAAGCGGTGGAGGTGGTGGTTCTCGGCGTGAATCCCGCCGAACACCGCATCTCGCTGGGCCTGAAGCAGGCGCTGGGCGATCCGTGGGAGAACGCCGGGAAGCGCTTCGCTCCGGGAACCGTGGTGGAAGCGCCGGTGATCAGCCTGGCCCCATTCGGCGCGTTTGTCGATCTGGGCGAC
>CAYVPZ010000339.1:0-5713 GCA_964453955.1 uncultured Solibacteraceae bacterium
GCCGCAGCGCGACCCCGAAGAATATCTGGAGATCATGCATTTGGCGGAGCTGCGCTTGACTCCGGAGGATCGTGAAATCTCTGAACGCCTGCGGCAGAGAGGGGACCCGAATGGAGATATCACGGACCGTGAGTACGTGGCTGCCAGGGCGTATCTCAATGCCGTCTCCCTCGAATGCAGGCGTGCCGGCCACCGCTCCATCGACGCGCTTCTGGCCGCGTATGGCGGGAGCCAGTGAAGACCATCGTCAGACGGCTCGGCCGGCTGGAGGACCAGTTTGTCCCTCCGGACCACAAGGCGCGGAAGTGTTTTCGTCTGATCGTGTGCAGGTATGGCGCGAAGAAGGGTCTGGAGAATGCGACCTGCAAGAGGACACTCGGCCCCGACGGCACTGTGATGGAGCTCGTGGAACTCTACGGCAGCAACGAGGGACCGGAACGCGTAACCGCCGAGGAACTGGACCGCTGGGTTGCCGGCTTTCCGATAGAGGTCCCCGCGAGGACGGGGAGGGCAATATGAAGGCTGTGATTACCCGCCTGCGGCGACTGGAAGTTCGCTTCGAGTCCAGGATTGCGGCAATGCAGCCTCCGTGTCCCTCGCCGGTGCCGTTCATTGCTGAGTTGCTGGACCTGTGGGGAGTGGTTCGGGACGGGAATGAAAGCCTGATGGAAGCGTTCGCGCGGGCCCTCGGGATGAGCTGCCGGGAACTGCGTGCGGAGTTGATGCGCCGCGCCGGCATGGCTTGGACACCTAACCCCGCGCGGCTGGAACGATTAGAATCACGCTTTGCACCGGCTGCGGAGCCGATAGTGCTTCAGGTCGTGTATATCGCGCCGGACGGAAGCTCAGAAGAGGGACCGCGATATACAGTGCCGGGCAACACGAAACCTCCCTGGCGTGACTCGGGGCGCTGGAAACGCAATGGGAACGCCTACCGATAATGGTTGTTATCGTTTCGGTTTCGAGCCAGCGACACACGTCCGCCGCAACCTAATGGTGCGGAATCGCGGAAGACATCGCGTCGGAGTCAGACGCGCGCAGAGTCGAATAGCCTGGCAACTTTCCGAGAAGCCGTTTTTCGACCCCGAGTGCCTTGATCATCCTCGGTATTGCCGCTCAAGTCCGCAGCGCTACGAGCGAAGTCATACAATTCTGAGATGAAGGTCGCTTGGTGGTATTTCGCACTGGTCCCCTGCTCGGGTGCTTGGTGCGTGCGTTGGACTTCCTTCTCCGCGAAGCTCTTCGCAGCCTTGCTTTGTCTGTTTTTGCCGCCGGCCGTGGCCGCGAGCGAGCGAGAGTGCCTGACGGTCGCGGCCGTTGGCGATGTCAGAATTACTACGGCACAGATCAGGGACCACGCGAAGCAGCTACGAACGATTCATCTGAAGGGCGACCTGGTCTTCGCGAATTTCGAGGGGGTCATAGGTGATCCGGTTATCTCCGATCCCTGGAAGTTCGCAGTTCCCTACAAGGCGGTCGGCGTCTTGCGCCAGATGGGCGTCAATGCTGTAAGCATGTCCAATAATCACGCCCTCGATTTGGGCTGGAAGGCAGGCCGCGAGACCGCGGCTGCACTTCGCAAGCAAGGGTTCTGGGTTGTCGACAACAATGAACAAGTTGCAGATGCAAAGCTCAAGACGAGTCGCGTGAGGCTGATCGCGTACTCGTTCTCCTCGCTGCGCAACAACGTCAACGATCCGGATGCCATTCCCGCAACCTTTGCCAGGGGCGACGGTGAAATCGTCATCGTCTCGGCCCACATGGGCGGGGAAGATCACCGGAGTCAGCAGGTTTTGGGTGGCATGGAGTATTTCGGGAATGAGCAGCGCGGTGACGTAGTCGCATTCAGCCATCGTTGTATCGATGCTGGCGCCGACCTCATTTTAGGACATGGCCCCCATATACCGCGTGGTCTCGAGGTCTACAAAGGCAAGCTGATCGTCTATTCTCTGGGCAACTTCGCCTTTGACTACCCGGGCGCGACCTTCCATCCACATGCACCCGGGTACGCGATTTCGATTCGTCTGGATGAGGGTGGCGACTTTCGGAGTGCGTGGATCGACAGCTATGATCTGCGCAACGGAGTGCCCATGCCAGACAGGAGCGCAAAGGCGTATCGCATGATTCGCGACTTGACGCTGGGCAACCTGAAACAGTCTGCCCTGGCCTTTCCCGGAGATGGAATGGTCGAACGAAGCCGTAAGGAGTAAAGATGAGGATCATCCTATCGCTAATGATGGTGGTGTTTTTCGCCGGAGTCCTGCCGGCATGGGCCAACTGGGGAGGGGACGCGGGCGGTAACGTGGGAACCGGTGCGTTCAAGCCCTTCGGTACGACCCAGGTGGAGATGCAGAGTGAAGATCTGACCATTCTGCTGTATCGCGATCATGCGAGAGTGCGCGTGGAGTATGCGCTGAAGAACACCGGGGAGGCCGTGGATGTTACGGCTGGCTTTCCTTGCCTTGCTGCGAAGTCGGCAAAGAAGAACTACCTCGAGATTGACGACTACCGATTAACGGCCAATGGAACGGAGATTCCCTATCGCGCCGAGCCTGGGGAACTCGGGAATTGGAAAACCCTGTTTGATGCCGACTTTCTGAACACGGTGGACATGGAACCAGATGAAAACGACACGTCTTCCGGGAAGACGACGGCGTGCAGCCAATGCCGGATCTGGTGGTTGAAGTCGACAGTCCATTTCGCGAAGGCGGAGACGAAGCAGATCACGATCGAATACGACTCGCTCTATGAATTCAGCGAAGGCGGCCCTTCGGACGACTCGTATTACAACAGCGACCGCTTTCGCTATCTCCTGTCGACGGCCAGCGCCTGGAAGGGAGCGATTCAGCGAGGCAGGGTGACGATCAAAGCGGTTTCGGTCGATCCTAAGGTGATCGTGATTCAGCCGGCCAAACGCTTCGCCGAGACAGCCGCTGGCTTTGTGTGGGAGTTCAGCAACCTCAAACCGACGATGTCGGACAACATTGAGGTGTCGCTGAACGACAAGTTCTACACACTTTTCAACTATGGCTCGGAAGAACGCGGCGACTCCAGTTGGTATTCGTTCGAGGGAAACGAGTACTACTTCGATTTCCACGGCTACACCGCTACGGCCAGTTCTCAGCAGGCGGGCTACCCCGCGAGTAACATTGGCGATTTTTCCAACGACAGCGCATGGGTGGCAGGGAAGAACGGCGGGATCAATGAGAGCATTACGCTGACCCTGGTGAAACCGATGCACGTGGATCAGATTGGTATTGTGCCGGGCTTCGCGAAATCGAAGCAACTTTACTTCGCGAACAACCGCATTGCACAGATTGACGTTTCGGTGAATGGTGGCCCGCCGCTGCCGGTGACACTGCCCGACGAGTACATCTCGTTCGGCCCAGGCTCGCAGAAGGGTTATCGGTTGATTGACCTGGGGGCGTATTCCGGCGACGCGAGGACCATTACCGTGACCGTTAGGAAAGTGTATCCGGGAACTCGCTACAACGATACCTGCATCAGCGAGATTTTGTTACGAAAGCGGCTGGCGGAGAAGCCTCAGGTGAAGGGTGCGCGGTAAGCTGCGTGGCACGGTCATCTTAGCATTGATGCTGAGCGGCGTGGCCTTTGCCATACCCCCCGCGAGTCTTCCCGTATATTTCGAAGACTCCCATGCGGGCAGCTTCTACTGGATGCTCCAGAACCTGCCTCTGGACCGCGACTATCAACTGGTACTGATCGACGCACATAGTGACGCCAGCGAGATTTTGGGGTCCGATTCAATCCGGCAGAGAATCATGGAGGCCGCAGGCGGCAATCAACTGGACGCGCTGGTCCGGCGATGGCGGCGGGGCGGCGCGATCCAGTGCTTTAACTGGATCGAACCGCTGATGCCACATCCCATCACGAAGGTGTGGTGGATTCCCTCCGAGTCGCTCTCGGCCGCTGAGATCGCCCAAAAGCAGCGGGAGGTGCGCCAGGAAATCAACGCGCACGAGGATGTTAACAGCCGACGAGACGGAGATTTTGGCGCGAGGTACGAAGTGGCCGGTCTGAGTGAGTTCATGCGGAAGAAGATCGAAGAACCCGTGGTTGTCACCATCGACCTCGACTACTTTGCCGCGCAAGACGACGCGGAGATTCGGCCACGACTCAGCCGAATACTGGACCATGTTCTGGAGCTTCCGAACCTTCAGGCGATTACGTTTTCGATCTCTCGGCCTTATCTGTTGTCACAGGCGCAGGCTGATCTTTTGTTGTGCGAGGCGTTGCGATACGTAACTCACGTGGTGAATGCCGCGATTCACTACGAGCCATTTGCGGACACTGGACAGGATCGCTCTGAAAGGGCAAAGGGGTTCTATCGGCAGAAGTTAAAGGTGCCGCGCTACGAAGTGGAAAATGCACCTCCTGTCCTGCGGACCCTTCTGCTCCAGAACTCTTCCCGTATCGAGGTGGACGAGCAAAATGGGCGGTGGGAAGCACTCCTCGACGGATG
The DNA here is from genome assembly GCA_964453955.1 of uncultured Solibacteraceae bacterium. Taxonomy (GTDB): domain Bacteria; phylum Acidobacteriota; class Terriglobia; order Bryobacterales; family Bryobacteraceae; genus CAWACP01. The sequence continues at coordinate 4,484 of CAYVPZ010000339.1, forward strand.
GCGTCGCGAGGAGGTGACGCCGAGGGTCCGCCTTTGGGTGGACAGTGATCTGGCCGACGACGGCACGGAGCTTGCGGTAGCTGCTGACCGCAGGTTTCGTTTGCGGATCGAGAACTGGCAGACTGCACCTGGACTTCGAATTCGTTGGTGGGTCTTGTCTTCCGCCCATACTGTGTACAATCTGACCGATGAGGAGCAGGGATTCGCCAACGGTTCACCCAGGTACCTGGTCGATCACGACGAACCGGTGGACACCGCGGACGGCATTGCCGAACTAGATGGCGAGAAGCTGATTCCATTCTTTGACAAGAGAACTGGACTCGGCACTTTGCGCGTATACTGCGAAATCAGTCACGGTGGAGAGATTTATCTTTCGAGTGTGATCCGGCTTTCCCGATTTCAGGGTGACGGCTACATCGGCAAGCTCACGGAGATCTTCAACCTGCCTTATGTATACGGAAGTGCACTGTTGAAGGCCGGCGGCAGGACCAGCGCGGACGCACGCCGGGGCGCCGATTGCAGCAACTTCATCATTTACGGGAGGCGTCGGGAAGGCGCGAACATTCCCTACGTAAATCCGAAGGAGTTGCTGACCTACCTGGAGCCCATCGATGAATTCCGCGGGTTCGAGGATGGCGTTGCCTACGGTCGCCATGGGCCGATTGTCATGACGCCGGAATTGCTGAAGAAGGGCCTTCTGCTGCACTTTGGAAAGCACGTGGCGGCAGTCTACGGCAGTGTTGGACAGTCCAATGTACTCACTGGCGAGACCTTGGTTGTTCATCAGCTCGAAGGGCCTCCGGAGATTACGACTTTCAGGGTGATGGCCGCAAAATACGCGCAGATCCGCGTCATGACTTTTAAGTGAGGCTGCCGCCCTCGTGGCGTGGACTGCGCCAGGTGAGGCATGGCACAACAGCTCGTTCCACTCTCGTCGCGTGAAAGTGCGCATCAAACTCCTCCGACGTGGTCCGATTCCCTGACACCCACGTCGCTGCTCGCGCGGCCTAGCTGAGTTTGCCGTGGCCGGTGGACGAAAAAGTGGGCTTTTCGGAAAGTGGCCGGAGTGACGGCTACCGATAAGACCTAGGACCGTATCGGGGCCACCGCGGCCACAACGATAGATCGACGGGGGTTAAACGGCTGACTGTGGCCGTGGTGGTTTCGATACGGCGTCATGAAGGAAGCCTGTTCGGTTTGGCACGAAGCGGCTATGCGTTTTGCATCGAT
>CAYVPZ010000340.1:0-5696 GCA_964453955.1 uncultured Solibacteraceae bacterium
TCGAAAGCGATCACCGAATTGCGCGTGTACTTCAGCATGAAATAGCGCAGCGCGCCCACGGCAATCTGCGTGGCCACGCGCCGGCGCTGGTTGGGCGGGGCCTCGGCGTGGCGCGATTCCACTTCCCGCAGCGCGTTTTCGATGAGCTTGTCGATGAGGTCGTCGGCCTTGACGCCGAGTCCCTTGCGCCCGGAGACTTCCACGTAGGGCTTGCGCTGGTCCTCCTCGGACAACTCGATGCCCATTGCGACGCACGTGCGCGGCGACAGCGCCACCATCTCATAGGAGAAGTGCACCGAACGCTCCGCCTGCTGGTTGTAGCCGAGCGCGCGCAGGCCGGCCACCACCACGTCCTGCAGGTAGGACTGGCGCGAATCGATGACGTTATACACGCGCGCGGCATGCCCGAACCGCGGCGCATCGGGGGCGGAGGGTTCCGTGGTGGAGCACCAGACAACGTGGCCATCCGGATACGTGTGCCAGCGCCGGTAGCGGAAATCCTTGCCGAGAATGCCGAATTTCCACATCTGACAGGCGATGTCCTTGCCCACGTAGGTCACCGTTCCGTTGGAGCGGACAATCACCTTGCTGTCCTCTTCGCCGGTGGCCTCGGCGTCCGAGAACGCCGCGCCGGGCATCACCCAGCAGCCGCTGTTTTTCCCCTCGGTTTCGAAATAGATGGCCTGGCGCTCCTTCAACTGCTGGAACGCGGTGGACCAGAATTCGAGGTGCAGGATCTCGCTCTCGCGCGGCAGCACGTCGTACTCGATGCCCAGCCGCAGCATGGTGCGAAGGTGCGCGCGCACGATGGCGTCGGCCACCACGTGGGCGATTTCCGCGGTCTCGCCTTCGCCCGCTTCGATGGCGTGCAGCGTCGAGTGGCGCCACGCGAGGGCGTCGGGATGGTCCTTGAAGTATTGCGAGGTGCGCGCGTAGAGGTCCCAGCAAAGATAGTCGAACGGCGGGTGGGGATTGGCGATCAGCTCCTCAACCTGCGCGGCGTTCCGCTTTTCGAGGTGCTCGAAGCCGGCCACCACGTCGGCCACCTGCACGCCGGTGTTGTCGATGTAGTTCTGCACTTCCACCGTCTCGCCGGTGGCCCGCAGCATGCGCACGAACGTGTCCCCCAGAACCGCGTTGCGCAGGTGCCCGATGTGCGCAGCCTTGTTGGGGTTGATGTTGGTGTGCTCGACGATGACCTTGCTGGCGGCGGGGGTGTGCGCGCCGGGCTGATATTCGAGCGCTTCGCGGCCGTAAGCGCCCCGCTCGAAGCGGACGTTGATATAGCCGTTGCCGGCGATCTCCAGCGCGCTCACGCCGGGGATGGCGCCGGCTTCGCCGATCAACTGCCTGGCGATTGCGCGCGGGGATTGCTTCAGTTGCCGCGCAAGCTGGAACGCCACGGGCACGGCCAACTCGCCGAACGACGACTGCCGCGGCTGTTCCAGAAGGAGCTGCGTCTCCACGCCGTGTTTTGCGCGGACCAGCTCCGCGAATCGTTGCGCTATGCGCCGTTCCAGCAGATGAAACACTGTTTCCAGCTTAGTACGCGGGGTGCAGACTCGCGTCCAATTCGGGGACAGGCAACGAGATTCCGTAGCAAACGGTGGAGTGTTTTCAAGGGCGTTCCGATGCGGAATGTCGTCGCCCGTCCCCGAATTGGACGAACGAACCTCCAGAACATGTGACCGGACAAATGTTTCGAGCCCCAGGGAAACCCCTGGTTGCCCTCCTAAGACATTTCCGATATGATATGTTTTATTACTAGGCGACCGTCGGTCGTCTTGAGTCGGTCAGTGAAGGTCGGCACTCTTTGGTTGGCGGATGCGGTTTCCGGTGGTTGCTCGGAGTCCCGACCTAACAGGGTGCTTTATGAAGTTTTTGGCCCTGATCCTCGTTCTCCTCGTTGTAACAGCTCCAGTCTTTGCCGGCACCATCACCGCTTCAGGATCGAACTCGCTGTGGAACGTCGACGGTCAGAGAAGCGCTCTCCATGCCGACGACGGCGGGGTTGCCAATCACGCAATTGGTCGGGCTTGCCTCGGTGCATCCGGGGGCATGGCTCCTGGCTCCGCGGAGAACGACCGGAACAATCTGCCTGTGTGGGCGCCCGGCTCCGGCGTCACGCTGCTCAGGACGGGGATGATGGACATCCTCCGCTATGGAAACGGAACCACCGGCGTGGTGTATGGCGACGATCCGCAGTTCGACATCCCGGAGCCGGGCAAGCTCCCATCGGTGTACAGTGCGCTGGCGGCGCCTGGCTTCGTGCGCCGCGGCTACAGGAGGTGAATATCGTCCGACGATCGAACATCCGCGTGCTCCTTGCCGATGGCCATGTGCTGGTGGCGGAGGGGCTGGCCAGGCTAATCGAGACCGACTTCGAGCTTGTCGGCAAAGTGTACAATGGGCGTGCCGCGGTTCAGGCCGTGGCGCGGCATCGGCCGGACGTGGTGGTGATCGAGATTTCCATGCCGCTGCTCAACGGGCTGGAGGCGGCGCGCCAAATCCGGGCTGAATTCCCCGAAACGAAGGTTGTTTTTCTCACCGTGCACAACGATCTGGCCGACGTCGCCGCGGCGATGCGTACGGGGGCTTCGGGCTACCTGCTCAAGCGATCCGCCGTCTCCGAACTGGGCGAAGCTATTCGCGCGGCGGCGAGCGGTCGCGTATATATTACGCCGCAGATTGCCAGCCGTATGAAGGAGTCGCCCTCGCCGGAAACGCCGAATCGGCTGAAGCTCACCGCCCGGCAGCGCGAGGTGTTGCAGTTAATTGCCGAGGGGCTTTCGACGAAAGAGCTGGCGCACGAGCTGTCCATCTCAACCAAAACCGCGGAGTTTCACCGTGCCGTAATATCGCAGAAGCTCGGCCTGCGCCGAACCGCGGAGCTGATTCGCTACGCGCTGGAACACCATATCGCCGGACACGGGCTCCACGCGAAGACATGATCCGGTCCGCGGGGCGCCAGCAGCCTGTTGATTGTTTTCAGTGGCTTACCGGTACGGAATGTCCGTCCCCGAATTGGACGACCGTTACCTTGGAGCGTCGGGACTCCGGCCAAGAAGCAGAGGCCGCTGAGTGATTTCTCATGTCCAGTGTCCGCCGGCCACGGAATCCCAACGCCAAAGGCACCACGGTCCATTAGTGGCCGTGTCCGCATCACCAATCCGGCGGAGACGGCAATCGACGCAGGCTCGAATGGCTCTCTTGCCGGATTTAACTGAGTAATATGGATTCTAAGCGAATGTCACTAAGGTCGGCAACTGGAGCTTTCCCTGGGTAAGCGATTACAAACTAAGAATGCCGTGCCGCAATGTCTACAGTGAATCCCCTACATTGCCGATAACATGCCTGTGCGTGAATCTCAACGGACTGTTAGTTGCCCCGGAGTGGACCGGGAACACGATATCATCAACCGCATGATTTCCACGTTGCGGAATGCCGTTTCGGTGGGCCGAGGCGCCGAAGTGCTCGGTCCCCTGGCCGACCTTCTCACTCGTTTCTGTGTCGAGCATTTCCACAATGAAGAGGACCTGATGCGGACCTGCGGATACAGGGGGACGGCACGTCACGCGGCGGCCCATCAGGAACTTTTGCTCGTCCTCGCGACGCTGAACGACAAGCTGCGAAGCGGGCTGTCGATCGCCGACGATACGATGGAACTCCTGCACCGCCTGGCAGAACACACCAACAGATGGGACCGGGCCGCGTCCATCTCGATCCAGAGGGGACTGGCGGCGGCGAAACGGGACGCTGCACTCGCGGCGTCGGCTTGAGACGGCGCTTCAAACGGCGGGGCCCGCGACGACGCTTATCGGCACTTATCGTCAGCAATTCAGACGCAAATGGGGGAGGAGTGGCAGGCCCGGATGGGGGGTGAAAGACCAGGTGAAATCCCAGCTGGCTTATTGCCAGTTCCCTCACCATGTTCGCCACCCCAGCAGCAACCCAAGCGCGGCGCCGCCCGCCACCAGCCAGCCGGAATTCACACGATAACGGAACAGGATCAGCGCGCCGGCCACGGCCAGGACAGCGGTGAACGCGTCCACCACGGCGGCGCGCGCCAGCGCCCAGGTGACGCCTCCCATCAGGGCCAGGGAGGCCACGTTCACGCCGTCCAGAAACGCGCCGGCCACTTCCGAGCGGCGGATCTGCCGCACCAGCGGACCGCTGATGGCGCAGAAGAAGAACGCGGGCAGAAAAATGCCGGCCGTGGCGCACACGGCTCCCATGGGGCCCCTCAGAATATATCCGATAAAGGTGGCGCTGGTGAACAGTGGCCCGGGCGTGACTTGTCCCACGGCCACGGCGTCCAGCAACTGCCGCGCCGTCAGCCAGTGCCAGCGCGCCACCAGATCGGTCTGCAGGAACGCCAGCAGGACGTAGCCGCTGCCGTACAATACCGAGCCTGTCCTGGCGAAATACAGAAATAACGCCGCGGACGTGAGGGCCGGCGGGCGTTGCGAAAGGAAGGCCAGCGGCGTGAATTCCGCCGCGGCCGTGACGAGGGCGATGGCGCCCAGAACCAGCGCGGTGACCACTCTGCGCGCGCTGCCGGAGTGGAACCAGCGGACGAAACCGAGCAGCGTTCCGGCGGCCGCAAGAATGGCCAGTCCGCCGGCGTTCGCCAGCGCCAGCCCCAGCGCGGCGGCGCCCACCACGCCCAGCAGTGGAGTCTTCACGGCCGCTCGCGCCAGACGCCACATGGCCTGCACCACGATGGCGAGCACCACCGGCTTCACGCCATAGAGAAGAGCGGCCGCCTGCGGCAGGCGCCCGAAGCGCACGTAGGCCCAGGCAAGGCAGGCCACCAGCAGGACGGCCGGGACGATGAAACACGCTCCCGCCACCACCAGACCCGCCCAGCCGGCGCGGCGGTAGCCGATGTGAATGGCCATCTCGGTGGAGTTCGGACCCGGGATGAGGTTGGTGGCGCCCACCCGATCGAGGAATTCCTGGCGCGTCATCCACTGCCTGCGCCGCACCACCTCTTCCTCCATCATGGCGATGTGCACGGCCGGACCGCCGAACGCGGTGCAGCCAAGGCGGAGAAACAAGCGGGCCAGCTCGCGCAGTGGAGGGTTCAGAAAAGCCGCCGGTCCACGGAAAAGCCGCCGCCGCCTTCGAGGATCAGGAAGAGCAGCCCCAGCAACATGCAGAAGTCCGTGCGGGCCTCGTGGGCCATGGGCCAGAATCCCTGCTGGAGCAGCATGGGGATTTTCGTGGTCAGGATGGCCACGGCGATGTCGATCAGCAGGGGAATCGCGGCCAGGCGCGTGAGCAGGCCCGCGACGATCATCGCTCCGAAGACAATCTCCACCACGCCCACGAACGGCGCGCTGAACGCGGGATGGGGAATTCCGATTTTCGCGAACCTCCCGGCGCCCAGGGCGGCCGGAAACAGGAATTTCTGGATGCCCTCGGAGAAGAAGACCGCGCCCACCAGCAGCCGGACCAGGACAACGGCGCCACTGGCGCGCGACCGGGTCAATGTGTGCAGCAGGCTCACGCCGCGCCTCCGGGAGAGCATGATAGCACGACGGAGGCTCCGACTGGCGATGGCAGGCGTGTCCTCTTGGCATGTTGCTAAGATGTTCACTGGTGAATTCCATGATGAAATCATCCTCAATGCTTCGTGTGACATGGCTTTCAGCAGCAAAGTGCACGATGATATCAAAGTGGTGATCCTTAAA
>CAYVPZ010000341.1:0-5665 GCA_964453955.1 uncultured Solibacteraceae bacterium
CGCCGATTGCGCGCTCGACCCGGGCACGGTGTTCCACACCATCGGCTTCCCCGAGCCGGACATTTTCGGTTTCTTCTACGTGCATCCGGGCCATCTCGCCTCGGTGGGCATCTTCGTGCCGTCCTGGTTCGACAACCCCGCGCGCACGTCGTACCGCTATCTGCAGCACTACGCGATGCACCCGTTCCTGTGGCAGTATCTGAAGGGCGGGAAGCTGCGGTCCTGGGGAGCGAAGAGCCTGCAGGAATCGGGCCGCCGCGGCGAACCCTGGCTGGTGGGCAATGGCTACGCGCGCATCGGGGAGGGCTCCGGCAGCACCAACGTGCTGACCGGCTCCGGCGTGGACGAGGCCTGGACCACGGGCATCCAGCTTGGCGAGGGTGTGCTTGAGCTGATGCGCGAGAAAGCCCCCTATACCAGCGAAAACCTGCAGCGCGCCTACGTGCGCAGGCGGCGGGCGAGCTGGCTCGACCGGGAAAGCCGCGTGGCCGAGAATGCCCGGAACGGCTTCCAGAAAGGCTTCCTTACGGGGCTGGTGGGCATGGCGCTGGCGGGCATGACGGGCGGGCGGATCAGTGTGCACGCGCGGTCGCTGCCGTCGCCGGACCGCATCCAGCCCATGGAGAAGTATTTCGGCGGGCGCATCCCGCTGGCGGAGATTGATCGGATTGATGCGCAGTGCCGGGCCGACGGCGTGCCGCTGCACGATCGCCTGATGGATCGCGTGGGCTGGCCGCCGATTCCCTACGACGGCGAGTTGCTGATGTCGCATCAGGACGCGCTGCTGGTGGGCGGCAAAGTGCAGGGCGCGCCGGGTTTCACCAATCACGTATCGTTTATCGACCGCGAGCTGTGCATGCTGTGCCACCGGCGCATTTGTCTGGAGATGTGTTCGGGCGAGGCGATTACGGCGGACAAGGAAGGCGGCGCGCCGGTGTTCGATCGCGAAAAGTGCGTGCACTGCGGGGCGTGCCTGTGGAACTGCGACAACATCGAGTTCGCGGCCGGCGGCGGCGGATTGCACTCGGCGGAAAATTAGCCACGAATAAACACGAATGAGCCACATATTTCACATTGTGGTCTGCGGCGGCATTGTGCCGGATCCGCTGCAGACTCTGGAGCCCTTCAGCGGCCCCAATGGTCCGGCGTTGAAAAACGAGTTGCTGCTTCCGCACGTGCTGGACCCGTGGGCCGGACACGCGCTCTACGAGGCCGCGCATCTGGCCAGGAAAAGCCCCGGCAGCAGGGTCTGGCTGGTGAGTCTTGCCCCGAAGGTGAAACTGCAGCAGGTGATGATGACCGTGGCGCAGAGGGTCCCGCTCGAGCTGGTGGCCGTCGATGGCCCTTCCGGCGGTTTCACCGACGCGGCCGACGTGGCCGCCGCGCTGGCCGGCGCCATCGAAGCGATTCCCGGCCTCGATCGCGCGCGTCTGCTGCTGTTCGGGGGCTGGGAATCGGCCTCGCGCGCCGCCGGCGTCACCCTGCAGATGGTGGGCGAGCGCCTGGGCGTCACCGAGCAGTTCCAGGGCGTCGACGAGCTGACTGTCGCCGTCGATGGGTCGCTGCGCATTCTGGAGCGCGTGGAAGGCGGCCAGCATCAGGTGTCGGTGTGCACTGGCGCGCCGGCCGTGTTCGGCTGGGCCACCGGCAATCTGCCCGAGCCGCCCAACAGCCCGCAAATCGGCATGCAGAACATGCGCCTGATGCTGCCCGCGCTGCAGAAGGCGAAGGCCGCGCCCATCGCCACGGGGTGCACGTTCCCGAGCGTCGCGCTGCCAAAACAACAGCGAGAAACCCGGGTGGTGAAAGACGCTTCGGTGGAAGACATCGCGCGCGAGATTGTGGAGTGGGTGACCGCCGAATAACCATGCCGGAAACAGTTCTCTTTCTTGCACACACGGAAGCCGGCGGCACGCTGGGCCGTCTGGCGCTGGAAGCTCTGGCCGCGGCGAAATCGCTCGGCGGGCCGCTGCTGGCGGGCCTGATTGGCGGCGACGTGCAGTCCGCGGCGGACAGCATCGCCAACTGCGGGGCATCGCGGATTCTGGGCGTGGCGGGCGAGGCGTTCGCCGAATCGCGCTATGCCACCGACGCTGCCGCGGCCGAGGCCATCGTGAAGGCCGCGCAGGCCGCCATCGTCGTCGCGCCGCAGACCTCGCGTTTCGCACGGTGCCTGGCGGGCGTCGCCCATCGCGTCGGCGGACGCATCGATACGCACGTCACCGCAATCGCCGAAGGTCCGCGGATCACCCGCTGGTATTACCGGCAGCGCATGGAAGCCGTGCTCGAACGGGCGCAACGCCCCTGGATCATACTTGTTGACGGCGGCGCTGCCACGGCATGGGAAGATCAGGAGGGCACGGCCACTTTTGAGCCCGTCCCCGTCGAGGTTGCCAGCAGAACTCTGGTCATCGGCCGCCAGTCGCCGCGGGCCGAACAGCAGACCATCCGTCCCGACGCAAAGCTCCTCTTTGTGGCCGGCGCGGGCTGGACACGCAAGCAGGCCGACGGCAAGCCGCACATCGACGCCGCCGCCCGGCTCATTCTCGGCTTCCTCAAGGGGAGCGAGGCTTCGCTCGGATCGAGCAAATCGCTGGTGGACCTGAGCGGCGAAGGGCAGGCCGTGCTGCCGTTTCTCTCGCACATGAATCAGGTGGGCCAAACCGGCTCCACGCCGCGCCATCCCAAAGGACTGGCCACCTGCTGCCACGGCGAGGAGCCCCACGTGGTAGGCTGGCGGTTTATTCGAGAAAGGCGCGCCGTGAACCTGGATGCCAACTGCGGATGGGCGCGCGGCAAGGCGGATGTGGTGTACGTGGCGGACGCTTTTGCGGTCATGGAGCGGGTCAACGCGCTGCTGGCCGGGAGAGCGTAAACTTGAGTCGAGTTCCACCCCGAGGAGGTAGCGATTGAGTATCACTGTGGGCGTTGTCAAAGAAACGTTCCCGGGCGAACGGCGCGTGGCCATGGCGCCGCGGGTTATGGACGTGCTCGCCAAAGTCGGCGCGCAGTTCATCGTCGAGCGCGGCGCGGGAACGGATGCCGGGTTTCCCGACAAGGATTATGAGGCAAAAGGCGCGCGGATGGCCGTCACCGCGGACGAAGTGCGCCAGACCGCGGAGGTGCTGCTGCAGGTTCGCGTGGAGGATTCTCCGGCGCTGCGGAACGGCCAGATCGTCATCGGCATGTGCGATCCGCTGAGCGAGCCGCGCTTCATCGCGGAAATCGCCAAACGCGGCATCACGCTGTTCTCCATGGAGCTGATTCCGCGCATCACCCGCGCGCAGAGCATGGACGTGTTGTCCTCCATGGCCACCGTGGCTGGCTACAAGGCCGTGCTGCTGGCCGCCGTGGAAGAGCCGCGCATGTTCCCGCTGATGATGACCGCGGCCGGAACAATTCCGGCGGCCCGCGTTCTGGTTCTGGGAGCGGGCGTAGCCGGATTGCAGGCCATCTCGACGGCCCGCCGCCTGGGCGCGGTGGTGAGCGGCTACGACGTGCGCGCGGCGGTGAAGGAGCAGATCGAAAGCCTGGGCGCGAAGTTCGTGGTAATTGACGTGGGCGAGAGCGGCGAAGGCTCGGGCGGTTACGCCAAACAGATGAGCGCGGAGGCCATCCAGCGGCAGCGCGACGCCCTGGGCAACGTCATGCGGGACATGGACGTGGTGGTGACCACCGCGGCCGTGCCCGGAAGGAAAGCTCCGCTGCTGATTACGGCGGAAATGGCGCGCTGCATGGCGCCCGGTTCGGTGATTGTGGATCTGGCGGCCGAGCGCGGCGGCAACTGCGAGCTGACCAAACCCGGCGAGAAGGTGGTGGACAACGGCGTCACCATTCTGGGACCGGTGAACCTGCCGGCCACCATTCCCTATCACGCCAGCCAGATGTACGCGCGCAATATTTCGACGTTCCTGAAGAATATGATTAACAAGGAAGGCGCGATCAATATCGACCTTTCCGACGAAATCACGAAAGAGACGCTGGTGGCGCGCGACGGCGGTGTGGCCAATCCGCGCGTGGAAGCGTTGCTGGGGGTGCGGGCATGACAACAACCGGGCATAATCCATCGGATGTTTTCGAGCTGGGAATTCTGAGCGTCTACGTATTCCTGCTGGCCGTGATACTCGGCCTCGAGCTGGTGCGGCGGGTCTCTCCGCTGCTGCACACGCCGCTGATGTCGCTGACAAACGCGATCTCGGCGATTTCGGTGGTGGGCGGCATTCTGATCGCCGGCGCGAAGGACGTTCACACGCTGCCGAAGATTCTTGGTCTGGTGGCGGTCACCGCCGCGACCCTCAACATCGTGGCCGGCTTCATGATTACCGACCGCATGCTGAAGATGTTCAAGCGCGAGCCCACCAAGGGGGGTAAGCGCTAATGGACGCGATTCTGCACAGCTTCTGGCAATACGCTTATCTTCTGGCCGCATTCGCCACGGTGTTTTCCATCAAGTGGCTGAACCATCCTTCCACGGCGCGGCGGGGCGTCATCATCGGCGAGATCGGTTTCGCGCTCGCGATCATCGGCACGCTGCTGCGCTACGAAGTAGTGAACTACACGGGTATCCTGATCGCCATCGTGATTGGCGCGATGATCGGCGCACCCATGGCGCGGTTGATGCCGATGACCTCGGTTCCTCAATTCACGGCGTTATCGCACGCGTTCGGCGCGCTGGCGGCGGCTCTGGTCGGGACGGCGGAGTATTATCTCGAATACCCCGCGGCCCCTGCGGGATTCAAAATGGTGGCGCTCACCATCGAGGTGCTGCTCGGCTTCCTCACGTTCACGGCGAGCCTGATGGCCTTCGGCAAATTGCAGGGTTTGGTGCCGTCGCCGCCCATCACGTATAAAGGGCAGAACTTCGTGAACCTGGCGTTCCTTGCCGTCGGCATTGTGTGTGGCGTCTGGCCCATCGTGACCGCGGCGCCCGTATGGGTGTACCCGGTGTTCGTGCTGATCTCGCTCATCTTTGGCGTCATGTTCATCCTGCCCATCGGCGGCGGCGACATGCCCACGGTGATCGCGCTGTTGAACTCGTTTGCGGGCGCATCGGCTTGCGCTATGGGATTCGCCCTCGAGAATCACCTGCTGATCATCGCCGGCGCATTGAACGCGGCGTCGGGATTCATTCTGTCGGTCATCATGTGCAAGGCCATGAACCGGTCATTCACCAACGTGTTGTTCGGCGCCTTCGGACAGGTGCAGGATAAGGCAGCGGGCGGGAAGGCCGAAACGCGGCCGGTTCGCAGCGCCAGTGCCGAAGACGCGGCCATGCTGCTGGTGAACGCATCGAAGGTGATCATTGTTCCCGGTTACGGCATGGCCGTTGCTCAGGCGCAGCACAAGGTGCGCGAGCTCACGGATCAACTGGTCAAGCGCGGCGTCGACGTGCAGTTCGCCATTCATCCGGTGGCCGGACGCATGCCCGGTCACATGAACGTGCTGCTGGCCGAGGCGGACATCCCCTATGATCGCCTGCACGAGATGGAGGACATCAACAACGAGTTCTCCGAAGCGGACGTGGCCCTGGTGATCGGAGCCAACGACGTTGTGAACCCTGCGGCGCGGCACGACAAGACCAGCCCCATTTACGGCATGCCCATTCTGGACGTCGACAAAGCGCGCAACGTGATGGTGATCAAGCGCAGCATGAACCCCGGCTTCG
>CAYVPZ010000342.1:0-5659 GCA_964453955.1 uncultured Solibacteraceae bacterium
CAGACGTTCGTGAGTACGGATGAGCTGGCCCGCAAACGGGTTATAGATCAGAAACGGTCGGCTGTAGCTGGCGATGTTCCCGTTCCTCTCGGGTACTCTTACTATAGTAGACGTTCATGGACACAGGCCCACGTCAGGCAGCCAGGAAAATAGATCAACTCCGGGACGAACTGCGCCGGCACGAGCGCCTCTACTACGTTCTCGACCAGCCCGAGATCACTGACGCCGAGTACGACGCGCTGATGCGCCAGTTGCAGGCGCTGGAGGCGGAGCATCCCGAGCTGGTGACGCCGGATTCGCCAACGCAGCGGGTGGGCGGCAAGCCCCGCGAAGGTTTCGTCAAGGTGGCCCACAGTTCGGCCATGCTGAGTCTGGACAATGCGCTGAACGAAGACGAGATGCGCGACTTCGACCGGCGCGTGCGCGAGCTGCTGGGCGGCGCGCCGTTCCGCTACGTGGCCGAGCTCAAGCTGGACGGCCTGTCCATGGCGGTGCGCTATCGCGGCGGCCGGTTCGAGCAGGCCATCACCCGCGGCGACGGCCAAACCGGCGAAGACGTCACCGAAAACGCGAAGACCATCCGCTCGCTTCCGCTGCGCGTGGAAACGCCGCTGCCCGTATTCGAGGCGCGCGGCGAAGCGCTCATCAACCGGCGCGCTTTTGAACGGATGAACGCCGAGCGCACCGCGGCCGGCCAACCGCTGTTCGCCAACCCGCGCAACGCCGCCGCCGGTGCGCTGCGGGCGCTGGAGCCGCAACTGACCGCCCGGCGCCAGCTCGATTACTTCCCCTATTTCCTGCTGGTGGACGGCGAGCCGGCGCTCGAAAGCCACTGGCAGGCGCTCGAAACGCTCGAGGCCATGGGATTCAAAGTCAACCGGCACCGCCGTCTGTGCCAGGATCTCGACGAGGTACTGGAATATTTCCGGCATTGGGGCGGCGAGCGCGATAACCTGCCGTACGAAATCGACGGCCTGGTGATCAAGGTGGATTCAGTCGCCCAGCAGCGCGCGCTGGGTTGGACGGCCAAAGCGCCGCGCTGGGCCATCGCCTTCAAGTTCCCCGCGCGCCAGGAGCGCACGGTGGTGGAGAACATTGAAGTGCAGGTGGGCCGCACCGGCATCCTGACGCCGGTGGCGCACCTCCGGCCGGTCAACGTCAGCGGCGTAACCGTCACCCGCGCCACGCTGCACAACGAGGACGAGATCGAGCGGCTGGGCGTCCAGATCGGCGATACGGTGCTGATTGAGCGCAGCGGCGACGTGATCCCCAAGGTGGTGCGCGTGCTGGAACAGGCCGCGGGACGGCAGCCCTTCCGCGTGCCCGCGCATTGCCCGGTGTGCGGCGGCGACGTGGTGCGCGAGCCGGGCGAGGTGGCCAGCCGCTGCATCAACACCAACTGCCCGGCGAAGTTGAAACAATCCGTGCTGCACTTTGCCGCGCGCGGCGTGATGGATATCGACGGCATGGGCGACGCGCTGGTGGATCAGCTTGTGGACGGCAAACTGGTGCGCAGCGTGGGCGATATCTACAGCCTGACTCTCGATCAGCTCCTCGCGCTCGAACGCATGGGCCAGAAATCCGCGCAGAAGATTCTGGACAACATCGAACGCTCCCGGGCGCAGCCGCTCCCGCGCGTGCTCAACGGACTGGGCATTCCGTTCGTCGGCGAGCGCACGGCGCAAATCCTGGCCGATCATTTCGGAAGCGTCGACGCCATCGCGGCGGCCGATGAAGATAAACTGCAGGAGGCCGAGGAAGTGGGCCCGAAGGTGTCGCGCGCCATTGGCGAGTTCTTCGCCGAGGAGCGCAATCGCAGCCTGGTGGAACAACTCCGCGCCGCCGGGCTGCGGTTCCAGCAGGAAATACGGCGCAAGGCAGCCGGGCCGCTGGAAGGCAAAACGTTCGTGCTCACCGGTACCCTGCCCGGCCTGACGCGCGAAGACGCGAAGGCCCGCATCGAGGCGGCTGGCGGGAAGGTGACTGGTTCGGTGAGCAAAAAAACGGATTACGTGGTGGCCGGTGACGAAGCCGGCTCGAAACTCGACAAAGCGCGCGCGCTGGGGGTTGCGGTGACCGGCGAACGCGAGCTTTTGGATATGATCGGCTAACCGGGGGCTCGCCTGAAACACTTCATCGCTACTCTCGTCGCCTGGGGCCCGGCGGGCGTTTTCGTGCTGGCCATTCTCGATTCCACGGGTATGCCGCTGGTGGGTGGAGTGGATTTGCTGGTGGCCGGCGTGGCGGCGGCCAATCACAGTGCCGCCTGGGCGGCGGCCGGGCTGGCCGTGCTGGGATCGCTGGCGGGCAGTTACGCGCTGTTCTACATTGCCCGCAAGGGCGGCGAAGCGTATCTCGCCCGCTTCACCTCCGCGGGGCGCGGCGCGCGCTTCAAGACCTGGTTCGACCGCTACGGTCTGGTGACCGTGTTTGTGCCGGCCGCAGTCCCCATTCCCATGCCCATGAAGGTATTCGTGCTTTCGGCCGGCGCTCTGGAGGTTAGCCCGGTGTGGTTCGGCGTGGTGCTGCTGGCCGCGCGCATCCCGCGCTACTTCATCATTGCCTGGCTGGGCACGCGGCTGGGTCCGCAAACGCTGCCGTTCCTGAAGACGCACATCGGCGCGCTGGTGCTGATCGCCGTGGTCCTGTGCGTGTTGTTTTTCGCGATCATTCGCGTAGCTGACCGGAGTGGCGCCCACGAAGCTGGAGAAGAGAAATGAATCAACCCGAGATCGTCTACGTCAGTTACATCGCCACCACTCCCGAAGCCTTGTGGAGCGCGCTTACGGAGACCGCCTTCACAAAACAATACTGGTTCGGCCGCCGCGTCGAGTCCGCCTGGCAGACGGGATCGCCGATTACCTTCTGGAACGATGACGGGCACGGACTCGACATCACCGGAGAGATACTGGAATCCAGTCCGCCGCGACGTCTGTCCTACACGTGGCGTCTCGAATACAGCGCCGAACTTCGCCGCGAGGGCTTCTCGCGCGTGACCTTCGACCTCGATCCAAGGGGCAAATTGGTTCGGCTCACCGTGACCCACGATCAGCTTGGAACAAACGACCAAATAAACGTGGGTCTGCGCAAAGGATGGCCGGCCATTGTGAGCAGCCTCAAGAGCCTGCTCGAAACCGGGGAGGCGCTGGTTATTTCGCCGGCCGAGTGCCAGGCGTGAGTGCGCCGCCCAGCTTGCGAATCCTCTCTTCCGCCGTCGCGCGGATGGCTTTGGCGCGCTCCGCGTCCGCCGGAGGATTCTCCGCCAGCACCTGGAGACATTTCTCGGCATACGCAAGCGCCAGTTTGTTCTGGTGATTCGCCAGGTACGCGTCGGCCAGGCTGTCATACACGTTGGCCGATCGCGGGTAGGCGATTTCGTTTAGTTTGAGGATTCCGATCGCCTCCTTCGTAGCGCCCCTCTGCAGCTCCTCGTACCCATAAAGATTCACCGCCAATTCCGGGAAGAAGGACACCAGCGGGTCTCTTTTTCGCCGCTGCTCCAGTATTCGTCGGGCGCGCTCCGGGCCATTGCGGCCGACCAGCGTAGCCCAGAACTGGGCGGCCGAAGGGTCCGGCACGAAGCGCTGCCGGCCCGGCGCGGCGGTCCCCAGCAGCACCTTCCCGAAAAAGTCGACGATCTTCGCGGGCAGCTCCTTCTCCACCCTGAACATGTCCGCGCCGTGGCCCGCCGCTTTGCAGGCAATCAGCTCGCTTCGCCCATCGTGGAGGAACGAGGCCAGCCAGCTCATGTACGGCAAAAGATCGTCGTCGTCCGCGCTGGCCGAGATGAACACCGGCATCCTGCTCGCCGCCCCCAGAAACGCGCGGCCGGCCTCGTCGGTTGTGCCTGAGAGCAGCATCAGCGCCTTCACGTCGGGATGGCGTCGCACTGCCTGCAGCGCGTTGTTGACGCCGCAGCTTGCCCCGCCCACGCCGATGCGCGTCTTGTCCACGCCCGGCTGGCTGAGCAGATAGTGAAAGGCGGTGTCGATGTCCCCCGGCCAGCGTGCCGCCATGGCCGCCTGCTGCGGCTCCGGGAGCGAGCGGTAACGATCGCCCTGGCTCTCGCCATAGCCGCGGTAGTCGAAGGTCAGGACGTGCAGGCCCGACGCGGCGAGCTGCACGGCCAGGTCGTTCCATACCGTGCGGTCGCGGTTGCACTGGTGCAGCAGCAACACGCCGGGCCCGGGCTTCCCCGGCGAATAGTAAGAGGCCTTCAGCTTCACACCGTCGGGCGCGGCGAGGTCCGCGTACTTCACTTCCACCTGCGCGCCTAGCGTGGCCGCCGACAACGCCAGAACACATGCGAACCTCATCATCGCGAGCCAGTATAACAGCCCTACCACGTATAGTGCGCTGTATATGTGATCACCTTCTCCTGGTCCGGCTGGAGCGTCACTTCATATTCGATGGTGCGGCTGTCCTTCTGCCGGTGCGGGTCCGATTCCTGCGTGATCACCCAGTTGTACCAGCGATACAGATGCTCCACCACGTGCACGGTGGCCGGCTCCGTCTTGTGGTTGCGCAGCCGGATCTCGAAGCTTTCGTCCGCCCAGCCGTTCGGATACGGTCCCTGAAACTGGTAGTGGGTCTGCCTGCGTTCGCCCATGATGTCGAACGCGTTGCCGGTGTACACGCGGACGGTTTCGTCCTTCGCGGTATGGTCGATCTGGTTTTCGCCGGTGAATTCCAGTTGCCCGTCCTGGTCGCGGCGGTAGAAGCGCACGCGGCCCCGGGGCAGCGGCATGCCCAGTTGATTGGCGGTCGTATTGGCAAACTCGCGCATCACCCATACGTGAGGATTGGATTCGGTGCCGTACTGCGGTATCTGGCGCAAATCCTGGTTGCCCCACGGGTTTCGGTTGACCGACAGGCCATCGTAAACATAGAGCCGCCTCGAGGAAATCCCCGACGCGCGCATGAACTCCACCTGCTTGGTCTCGCGGTCGTGCAACGTGGTGGCGAGCGGCAGCGTGTACAAATGGTAGTCTTCGAACGCCCGCTCGGTGACGGTGGGGTCCAGCAGCGTGTTGCCATCGCTGACCATGACCATTCGGGCGGCGTCGCGCCCGCTGATTCCCGGCGCCAGTTTGTTCACGTCCCCGGCCATCAGCTTGATATGCGCGTGGTCGAACTGCTTGCCGCTCTGGTTGTCCAGAGTGACCCAGCCCACCAGGTCGAGCAGGTCGCCCGTCTCCGGCGCAACGATGTTGTAATCGGCATTCCAGCTCATGCCGCCGGTCACGTAGCTCAGCTCGGCGTCGAACTTCGCGGCCTCGCCGGAGTGGATAATCCAGTCGAGCATAGGCTTCAGTATGGTGTCGTCGCCCAGCGTCGGGAAGACGGGTTGCCCGGGCAGCCAGAATTGCAGCTTGCCGTTGACCTCGATAATCGGCTGGCCGTTGCCCCCGCCGGCCATGGCCATCTGGGTGTTCTGGTACTGCGGTCCGTAGCGCTGCATGGCCTGGTAGTGCGGCACGTAACCGCTGCGCACGATTTTGCCGGCGACGATGCGCGTGGAGCCATCCGGCAGGGAGACCACGAAATCGATGGTCCGGCCTTCGTTGAGGTTGAGCAGCAGCTCCTGCGAAATGGGATCGGCGCGATAGTTCTGCTCCAGGATGGCGAGGGCGCGCTTGCCGGCGGGGTCGCGCAAAAT
>CAYVPZ010000343.1:0-5641 GCA_964453955.1 uncultured Solibacteraceae bacterium
TGAGCCATACACCTGCACCTGCGACACACCGCTCACCATGGACAGGCGCTGGGCGATGGTGGTGGAAGCGTACTCGTCCACGGTGTACATGGGCATGGTGTCGGAGGTGAGCACCAGGTAATAGATGGGCTGTTCGGCCGGATTCGCTTTCGAGTACGAGGGCGGCGCGGGCATGTTCGGCGGCAGCAGACCCCCCGCCTTGGAAATGGCGGACTGGATGTCCTGGGCGGCGGCATCGATGCTGCGGTCCAGCGTGAACTGCACCGTTACGGTGGTTTCGCCCTGGGTGTTCGACGAACTCATCTGCTTCACGCCGGCAATAGTCGAGAACTGGCGTTCGAGCGGCGTGGCCACAGCGGAGGCCATGGTCTCGGGGTTAGCGCCCGGTAGGGATGCGCTTACCTGAATGGTGGGATAGTCGACGGTGGGCAGCGCGGCTACCGGGAGGCTTCGAAAAGCGATTATTCCGAAAACCAGAATCGCCAGCATGGCCAGCGTGGTCATGATGGGGCGTTCGATAAAGATCTTGGAGGGGTGCATCGCTACGCTCCCGTCTTCGGCAGTGCGGGCAGTTCAAAGACCGGCGCGCCCGGGAACAGCAGCAGTTGTCCGTCGGTTACCACTCGCTCCCCGGCGGCGAGTCCCTTGTCGATCACCACCCGGCGTTCCAGCGTCTGGCCCACCTTCACGACGCGCGCCTCCACGGTCTTATTGGGCTTCACCACGTAGACGAAAGATCCCTGCTGGCCGGCCTGCACGGCCTCGGACGGGATCACCGTGGCGTCTTTCTGCGTGTTCAGGGTGAGCACCACGTTGACGAACTGGCCGGGCCACAGGCGCCGGTCGTCGTTCGGAAAGGTCGCTTTCAGCTTTATGGTGCCGGTGGTCGAGTCCACGGTGTTGTCCACCACGGTGAGCACGCCGTGCACGGGAGGCCCGGCCGCGTCCTGCGGCGTCACGTCCACGCCGAGCTTGTTTCCGGAAGCGTAGCGGGCGCGCACCTCGGTGAGTTGCTCCTCGGGAACGCCGAAGCTGACGAAGATGGGGGCAATGCGGTTGATCACCACCAGCGGCACGTAGTTCACCTTCACCAGATTCCCGGCTTGCACCAGTAGATTGCCGGTGCGGCCCGATACCGGCGACTCGATGCGGCAATAGCCCAGATTCAGCTTCGCCGTGGCCACGGCGGATATGTCGGCATTCATCGACGCCCGCGCGCTCTCGATGGACGCTTCGTCGGCGCGGATGGATTCCTTGAGCACGTCGGCGCTGGTGCGGGATGCCTCAGCCTGCTGGCGCGACACCACGCCTTCCTTCTGCAGCGCGGTGTAACGATCGGCGTCCGCGTCGGCGTTCTTCAACGAGGCGATGTCTTTCAGCCGCGTCGCTTCGGCCTGATTCAACTGCGCCTGGTCGCGGGCGACGTTGGCCTCCGCCTGGCGCAGGGCCTCCTCGTAGGGCCGCGCGTCGATCTCGAAGAGGAGCTGGCCTTGCTCGACGTTCTGGCCCTCGGTGAAATGCACCTGGGTCAGTTCGCCCGCTACCTGAGACTTGATTTGCACGGTGGACGACGGTTCGACGTCGCCGACCACGCGAATCTCCTCGGGAACCGACTCGCTGGCGGCGATGGCGACGGTCACCGGGACGGGCGGCAAGCCACCGGCGGCGGCCGGCGCTTTCTTCGCGCTGCAGCCGGCCAGCGCGAGCACCGCGGCAGAGAACAGAATCGTGTGGATTTGGCGGAACAAAGAAGCCTCTCCCGTACGGACGTAACTCCAGTGTAGCTGGCGCCTCGTTATGAGGTACAACGGCGGGGACGGCAGCGTTGTTCCTGGGATCTGCAGGATCATAGACCTTTCCGGACGGACGGCTTTCTGTCATAATGGATTCGCTCTGGCTGCCCGCGAATCGCGGGATGAAAATTCTAGGACCTACGCGCCACAACCGGCTCAATGAAGCCGCCGCATTCGTGTATGCGTTTGCCGGCGTCTTCATGGCCCTGAGCCTGGTTTCCTATTATCCGCAGGATCCCTCGTGGAACACCGCCGTCGGCGCCGTGCGGGCGCATAATCTCACCGGGGTCATCGGGGCCCATGCCGCCGACCTGCTCTTTCAGGTGTTCGGGCTCACTGCCTTCGGTCTTCCCCTGCTGATCTGGGCGCTGGCGTGGAAGTGGATCCGCTCCCAGCCGATTGAGGCGGCGTGGGTTCGGGTGGGCGGTTCCACGCTGCTGCTGCTCAGCGTTTCCGCGGGGGCCAGCCTGATCACTCCGTGGCGGCCGTGGCACGGCGCGTTTGCCAGCGGCGGCATCATCGGCACGCTTCTGGCGGACTACCTGGTTGTGTCGCTGAATCCGCTGGGAACCGCGCTCGTCACCGGAGTCTGCCTGATTTTGTCGTTGTACCTGTTGTCGACATTCTCCATGACGGCGTTACGCGGCTGGCTGTCTGGTCCGCGCCGGGCGATGCAGCGGATCGGCGAGAGATGGAGTGGCTGGCGGGCGCGGCGGCGGGCGAAAGCGGCGGAACGGGCGCGTTTGCGCCAGCAGAAGAGGGAAGCGCGCCGGATGAAGAAAGCCCCCGTGGAAGTGGCGGGCGCGGCCGTGGATCTTCCTCCGTGGGAGTCGCGCTACCAACCGGTTGAGGAGTTCGCTCCCGCCGGCGAGCCCGAGCCGGAGGAGATTCCCATCCACACGCTCGAATACGCCGTGCCTGAGCCGCCGCCCGCGAAGCCGGCAGAGCCCGAGGCGGCCGCGGCGACGGCACCACGCCCGCGGAAACCGGGGCCCGTGGAAAGCGGCTCCAACTTCTATGAGATCCCATCCACCAGGCTGCTGAACGAGCCGCAGGCGCGCAACCCCTACGATGGGGGCGAGCTGAAGGAGATCGCCGCGCGCATCAAGTCGCGCTTCGATGAATTCAACGTTCTGGGCAGCGTGGTGCAGATCAATCCCGGCCCGGTGGTGACCACCTTCGAATACAAGCCCGAGGCGGGCATCAAATACAGCCGCATTACCTCGCTTTCCGAGGACCTTTGTCTGGGATTGCAGGCCGAATCGATTCTCATCGAGCGCATCCCCGGCAAGCCGACCGTGGGCATCGAAGTCCCCAATTCGAAGCGCGAGGTCATCAGCCTGCGGCAGATTCTGGAATCGGACGAGTTTCAGAATTCCACCTCGCGTCTGACCATTTGCCTCGGCAAGGACATCAGCGGGCGCATCAAAGTGGCGGCACTCGAATCGATGCCGCACCTGCTCATCGCCGGGTCCACCGGATCGGGCAAGAGCGTGATGCTCAATTCGCTGATCATGTCGGTGCTGTTCAAGTCCACGCCCGACGAAGTCCGCATGATCATGGTGGACCCCAAGCGCGTGGAGCTGGGCATGTACGAGGGTGTTCCGCATCTGCTGACGCCAGTGATCACCGATCCGAAGAAGGCCACCAACGCGCTGCGCAACGCCGTGTTCGAAATGGAGCGCCGGCTGAAGCTGCTGGCCTCGCAGGGCGTGCGCAATGTCGACCAGTTCAACAAAAAGGTACGGCAACTGCAGGCCCAGCCGCGCAATTTGTTCGAGGAGGAGGACGCGCTGGCCGGCGAAGACGAGCTCCGGCCGCTGCCCTATATTCTGATCATCATCGACGAACTGGCCGACCTGATGATGGTGGAGCGCAGCAACGTGGAGGAAGCAGTGACGCGGCTGGCGCAGATGGCGCGCGCCGTGGGCATGCACCTGGTGCTGGCCACCCAGCGGCCCAGCGTGGACGTGATCACCGGCCTCATCAAGGCCAACTTCCCCTCGCGCATCAGCTTCCGCGTGGCCACGCGCGTGGACTCGCGCACCGTGCTGGACGTCATGGGCGCCGAACACCTGCTGGGCAAGGGCGACATGCTCTTCCTGCCGCCGGGCTCTTCGCGGCTGGTGCGAGTGCACGGCGCCTTCGTCGCCGAAGCGGAGATTAACCACGTGGTGGATTTCTGGAAGGCCCAGGCGGAACCGGACTACGATCCGACGTTCCTGCTCACGCCGCCGTCCCCGGATGGCGCGGACGAGGAGGATGGCGAGGTGGACGGCCCCGAGGATCCCTTGTACCAGGAGGCCGTGCGCGTGGTGCTGGAGATGGGCAAAGCGTCCACGTCTATTCTGCAGCGCCGCTTGCGGCTGGGCTACGGGCGCGCGGCGCGGATACTGGATGTGATGCAGCGCGACGGCATCATCGGCCCGCCCGACGGCAGCCGCCCGCGCGAAGTGCTGAAGCGGCCGGACTGGCTGAGCGAGGTGGAGAGCTCGGCGCGGTAGCGCGCACAAAATGTGAGAATCTGGCGTGGGCCAGCCGACACGATATGTGAGCCCGTGCCGAAGAAACTGCCAAATCGTCAACTCGTGCCCCTTGAAGCGATTGAGCGGCGGATTCTGCTCATCCGCGGGCTTAAGGTGATGCTCGACAGCCAACTGGCCGAGCTGTATCAGGTTCCCACGTTCCGCCTGAATGAGGCCGTCAAACGAAACCGCCGCCGGTTCCCGGAAGACTTCATGTTCCAGCTTACGAAGGAAGAGGCTGAATCTCTGACATCGCAGACTGCGAGGTCAAACACTGGCCGCGGCGGACGCCGGACTCTGCCCTATGTCTTCACCGAGCAGGGCGTCGCGATGTTGTCCACGGTGCTCAAGAGCGAGCGCGCAATCGCGGTGAACATCGCCATCATGCGCACCTTCGTGCGGCTCCGGCAAATTCTTGCGACGCACAAAGAGCTCGCCGAGCGCCTTGCGGCCATGGAGCAGAAATACGACCACGGCTTCAAGGTCGTGTTCGATGCGCTCAAGAAACTCATGCAACCGCCGCCGGCGCCGCCGAAACGGGCCATTGGGTTCTTGTCGTAACCTACCCCCAGCCGCCGCCCAGCGCCCGGTACAATTCGACGAACGATTGCATCTCCGAGAGCCTTAGCTGCGCCAGCGCAAGCTGCCCCTGGAACAGATTGCGCTCGGAAACCAGCACTTGCAGATAGCTGTCCAGTCCCCCCTTGTAGCGCAGGTTCGACAGCCGCGTGCTCTCCGCCAGCGCCTTCACCAGCAGCTCCTGCTGGGCGCGCTGCTCGCGCGTTCCCGTGTAACCCACCAGCGCGTCGGAGACCTCGCGCAGGCCGGTGTAGATGGCCTTGCGGTACGCGATCACCATCTCGCGCTGCTGCGCTTCCGAATAATGCACGCCGGCGCGGATCTGGCCCGCGTTGAACAACGGCAGCACAGCGGCGGGCGCAATTTCCTGCTGGCGCTCCGGCCCCTCAAATAACTTCTCCAGCGCGCTGCTCTGGCCGCCCAAAAAGCTGGTCAGCGTGATTTGCGGAAAGTACAGCGCTTTCGCCGCGCCGATCCGCGCGTTCGCGGCAATCAGATTCTGCTCGGCCTCGCGAATGTCCGGCCGCCGTTCCAATAGCGACGCCGGCAGCCCCGCGGGAACCTGCGCCGGCGGCTCCAGGTCGGCCAGGGCCTTCCCGCGCGCGATGTCGCCGGGAGCCTTGCCCAGAAGAAGGCTGAGCGCGTTCTCGGCCTGCTCGATGTCGCGCTTCGCGCTCGCTATCTCGGCGGTGGCGGTATAAAGGAACTGCTCCGCCTCCTGTACGTCGAGGCCGGTGGCCGCGC
>CAYVPZ010000344.1:0-5622 GCA_964453955.1 uncultured Solibacteraceae bacterium
GCTCATGAACCTGGCCGGCGGCGAATGGGACACGGATCTGCTCAACCTGTTCGATATCCCGCGCGCCATGCTGCCGCGCATTGTGCCCTCGTGTGGCGTGGCCGGCGTGGCCGCGGCGGAGACGCTGGGCGCCGAGATCCCCATTGCCGGCATTGCCGGAGATCAGCAGGCGGCGTTGTTCGGGCAGGCCTGTTTCCACCCCGGCCTGTCCAAGAACACGTACGGCACGGGTTGTTTCGCGCTCATGCACACGGGCGAGCGAGTTCCGCGGTCGCACAACCGGCTGCTGGCCACGCGCGCGGCGGCGGCGGATTCGCGGAACGAGTACGCCATCGAGGGCTCCGTCTTCGTGGCGGGCGCGGCGGTGCAGTGGCTGCGCGACAAACTGGGGCTGGTGAACACCGCCGCCGAAACCGCCGAACTGGCCCACTCGGTGGAGAGCACCGGAGGCGTCTATGTGGTGCCCGGGTTTGTTGGCCTCGGCGCTCCCTGGTGGGACTCGGAGGCGCGCGGCACCATTACGGGTCTCACGTTTGGGACCACCCGGGCCCACATTGTCCGCGCCACGCTGGAAGCCATCGCGTACCAGACGCGCGACCTGGTGGAGGCCATGGAGCGCGACAGCGGCGAGCGGCTGCGCGAGCTGCGGGTGGACGGCGGCGCCACGGCCAACGATTTCCTCATGCAGTTCCAGGCGGACATTCTCGGCCGGCCCATTGTCAGGCCCGTGGACATCGAGACGACAGCGCTCGGCGCAGCCTATCTCGCCGGTCTGGCCGTGGGTTTTTTCCCGGGAATAGCCGAGCTCGAAAGCTTCTGGCAGAAAGAGCGCGTATTCGAACCAGACATGCCGGAGACGCGGCGCGAAGAGCTGTTCGCAGGCTGGCACGAAGCGCTACGCAGGGCAAGGGGCAACTGATCGCGCGCGGCGCGGAAGGTGTAAGCCTTGCCGTGCCGCGCGCGCGGGGAACGGTTCGCTCCTATTCTTTTTCTTTCTCTGTTGTTTCCCTGGGCTTCGTTGTCTTCTTCGTTGTCGCCTTTGTTGTCGCCGGCTTGGCAGCCTCAGGCGGAGGCGCTTTCTTCTCCTCTACCTTCGGCGCGGCGGGCGGAGGCGTCTTCTTCTCCTCTACCTTCGGCGCGGCAGGCGGAGGCGTCTTCTTCTCCTCCACCTTCGGAGCCCCGGTTCCCGCTGGTTTGGTGGTCGCATGCGCTGGCGCAGCCGCCTTCTTCTCCTCTACCTTCGGTGCGGCGGGCGGAGCGGCCTTCTTCTCCTCCACCTTCGGAGCCTCGGTTCCCGCTGGTTTGGTGGTCACATGCGGGGGTGCAGCCGCCTTCTTCTCCTCTACCTTCGGTGCGGCGGGCGGAGGAGCCTTCTTTTCCTCTACTTTTGGCGCGGGGACCGGAGCCGGGGGCGGCGCCGGCTTGTTTCCCTGCGCAGGTGTTGGGGTTCCTGACGGTGGTTGTGCGGTGGGCCGGGCCTGTATCGCTTTCATCGCTCGTGCCGGCGGCTGCGTCGCGACCGTGGGCTGAACTTTGTGCGCGGCCGGAGCCTGTTGCACCACCATGGCTCGCTTCGGGGGAGGCGAACTCTTGCGAATCTGCTGCGTTTGCTGTGGGTCCAGCGGAACGCCCGGATTCTTCTGGAGCGCCTGCTGTTTTTGTGCAAATGGAATGGGCGGCGGCGGTGGCGCGTGCCTGGCGACAACCGGCGTCTTGAGAATGGCAGCCGGCGGGTGAGGAACGTTCGCCGTAGCGGCAGCATGGCCAACAACAGCCTGCCGCTGCGGAGCAACCTGCGCGGCCCGGATCACCTGCGCGGAAGAGAACTGCGCCGCCGAGACCGGCCTGGATACTTCATGCACGGACTGCGCCGACGCCATCGACTGAGCCGACACGGCGACGACAGCGTTGGGCACGCTCGCATTCACATAGGTTACGTGTGTGATGTTGTACACGTTGGTGACGTTGAAGTTGGCGATGACCGTGCCGGAGGTGTTGATCTGCGTCACGTAGGCCGCGCTGACGTGATACGGCGGCACATAAACCTCGCGCGGTCCCAGCGGCACCCATGCGACGGCCGCACCGCCAAAGGAGAACGAAGCGCCAAAACCAGCTCCGCCAACCCATGCCACAAGGGCTGGCGCGTAGACGGGTGGATTCGCCAGGGGACCGGGAACCCATGCCCAGGTGTTGTTCCAGAACGCCCAGCGCCCGTAGTGGAAGGGTGCAAATCCCCAGGAAGCATCGTCCACCCAGGTCCAGCCCCAGGGGTCGATCCACGACCAATGCCCATAGTGGTAGGGCGCCCAGCCCACGGGTACGTCGCGTGGCACCCACACTTCTCCGTACGGGCTGCCCTGCCAGTAGCCATGATCGTCGAGATCGATAAAGCCCGTCAGCTCGGCATGGACGTAGCGCAAAGCCGGCAAGTGCTCTTCGCGTACCTCACGATCCTGGCACCAATTGTCCCACCAGTCGGGAACGGGCGCGCTGTAAACGTCAAAGTAGATGGACTGATTGCCCGATACGGCCGCCTGCTGTCCAGGATTGAGGTCGAACGCCTGCCCGCCGCCGGTGACCTCCCCATTACCGCTTCGCACGGTGACGAACGTAATATTCTCGTCGGGTTGTGCATCGATTCGATAGTCGCCGGGATGAAAGATCGTGAACGCCAGATTCGGCGTGTCCACTTCGAAGATCTGGTCGGGGGCCAGATATTGAATATGCAGGTTCAGCACGCCGGTGCTCAGTTGAATCTGCGCGGCAGAATCGTCCAGTTCCAGAAACTGAAATGAAGTTTGCGAACCGAGGCGCAGCGCCGTCGAACCTACGTGCATCTCCGCGCGTGCCCCATCGTCGACCCAGATCTGGTCGCCGGTGGTGATCGGGCGGTTGGGCGACACGGGCAGCCAATCCTCGATGCCCGCGGGTTGGAAGGACACTGAGCCCTGAATGTAGCCGATCCGGCCTATGCGGGTCGGAGGATCCGCCTGACCGAAAAACGAAACCCCGCTAACGAGTAGTAGAAGCGAAAACCTGATGCTCTTCACCTTAGCCTCCTGTTTCCTTAAACGCGTCACAACGTCGACCGGTTTAACCCGGACGTCATTAAAGTCCCTGCATGTTTTGAGGGTGTACGGCCTTTCTATTCTACTCGTTCGACCGGGCGAGTGTCCGGCGGAATCACGTGATGCGGAGCTAGTGATAAGATCGTGCCGGGAGCATCGCCGATCCGCATGCCATCGTCTCTCTCAGTGAACAAGGAATCATGATGAACCGCACACAGCTCTCATTCTTACTGGCATTTGCCACTCTGGCCGCAGGCAGCGCTCTCGCCGCCTCCAGCGTAGTCAGAATCGATGCCGGAAAACTGCAGGGAGTCACCTCGCAGGGGGTCACTTCCTTCAAAGGAATTCCGTATGCGGCGCCCCCGGTTGGGGATCTGCGCTGGCGTCCGCCCCAGCCCGTGACCAGGTGGCCGGGTGTCCGCCAGGCAGCCGAGTATGGCGCCGATTGCATGCAGCTTCCCTTCCCCGGCGATGCCGCGCCGTTGGGCGTGAAGCCCGCCGAAGATTGTCTGTACGTCAACGTGTGGGTTCCCGCGGCAAGACCCGCGAACAAGCTGCCCGTCATGATGTGGATCTATGGCGGCGGCTACGTCAACGGGGGCAGCTCGCCCACGGTTTATGACGGAAGCCAGTTCGCGCGGCGCGGCGTGGTGTTCGTCAGTTTCAATTACCGGGTAGGCCGGTTCGGCTTCTTCGCGTTTCCGGCGCTCTCAAAGGAGAATCCCTCCGAGCCCCATGGAAACTACACCTTCATGGACCAGATCGCGGCGCTCCAATGGGTACGCCGCAACATAGCGCGGTTCGGCGGCGACCCGAAGAACGTCACCTTGTTCGGCGAGTCGGCGGGCGGCGGCTCGGTTCTCACCATGATGACGTCGCCTCTGGCGCAGGGGCTGTTTCAGAAAGCCGTCGTCGAATCCGGCGGCGGCCGCGCCGGCCTGATGCCTCCGCGGTATCTGGATCACGCCAGCCCAACAGGCACGTCCTCCGCCGAATCCATCGGCCTCGCCTTCGCGAAGAAAGCCGGGATCACGGGAGACGATGCGGCCGCCCTGGCTGCGCTGCGCAAGCTCCCGGCGGACGCGGTTGTCGACCGCCTCAATATGGCCAGCATGTTCGCGGCGGCCCAGACCTACGCCGGCCCCATGATTGACGGCAAGGTGGTGGTGGAGACTCCCGACGCCGCTTATTCCGCGGGCCGCGGCGCGAAGATCCCGCTCATAATTGGAGCCAACAGCATGGACATCGGCTTCAACCGGGCGCGCACCATGGACGATCTGCTGGCGCCGTTTGGACCGGATCGTGACAAGGCGAAAGCGGCCTTCGATCCCGCCGGCACCGGCAGCGTCAATGCGGTTGGCACGGCGATTTCGGCCATCCAGATCATGGTGGAGCCGGCGCGATTCATGGCCCGCACCATTGCGGCTCTGGGCCAGCCCGCTTTCGAATACCGCTTCTCATACGTGGCCGAGTCGATGCGCAAGCAGTGGAAGGGCGCGCCGCATGCCACCGAAATTCCGTTCGTCTTCGACACTGTCGAGGCGCGCTACGGCAAGGACCTGGCGCCGGCGGACAAAGCAGCGGCCGAAGCGGCCAACGCCTACTGGGTGAACTTCGCGAAGACCGGCAATCCGAGCGGAGCCGGGCTGCCCGAGTGGCCGGCTTACAAAGCAGACACCGATCTGCTGCTCGATTTCACGGAGAAAGGTCCGGTGGCTGGAGCGGACCCGTGGAAGGAGCGGCTCGACGTGGTGGCGGCGATGGTGACGCGGCAGAAGAAGTAAAGGGAGTAAAGGGAGTAAGAGGAATAAAGGGAGTAAAGGAAGAGGCTACCGCGTTCCCCGGATTCGTTCGGTGATCGCAGCGGTGTATCGGTTCAGGAGCCGGCTGGTGTGCTCCAGAAGGTGTCGTTCCTCTCCTGTGCTGGCGTAGTTCAGGTCTTCAGCGAGCACCAGGTAGTACCGGCATTCTTCGAGCGACCCCTGCGCGATGTTGAGCATTCGCGCCTTGTCTGCCCGACCTTTCCGCCGGAACCCTTCGGCGATATTTGCTGGTATGGAAACCGCCGCGCGGCGTAGCTGGCTGGTGAGCCCGAACGCTTCCTGCGAAGGGAAGCCCGAAGTCAGCCGATACGCCCGCAGCACGAACTCGTCCGCGCGTTGCCAGACAGCGAGGTCCTGAAAGCTGACGGCCCGATCCACGCAACAAAAGTGCCGGGCGCGGGCGCGGAATCTCGTCCCGAGGCTCCCTTTACTCCCTTTACTCCCTTTACTCCCTCTGCCCTACCCCGCCGGCTCAATCACCGCCGACATGGACCAGTCCGCGCCATAGGCATGGATCTGGTCGCGGGCGAACTCGGCGGCGTAGGTGGCTGGTGAGCCCGAACGCCTCCTGCGAAGGGAAGCCCGAAGTCAGCCGATACGCCCGCAGCACGAACTCGTCCGCGCGTTGCCAGACAGCGAGGTCCTGAAAGCTGACGGCCCGATCCACGCAACCAAAGGAGGGTGTAAAACAGACTGTGTAAATGGCCATCGGCTTATGGACAATAGGAGAA
>CAYVPZ010000345.1:0-5614 GCA_964453955.1 uncultured Solibacteraceae bacterium
GAAGTAACGGAAGCCCTGCACTTCATCCACGGGAGAAACGGCCTTTCCGATACGCGCCATGATCTGCGTGGTCAATTCAAAGCATAAATCCATGCGCTTGGCGCGGATATGGAACAGGAAGTCGCCCGGGGTGGACACAGCGTGGCGCGCACCGGAGCGAATCTCCCGGAACGGATGCAGCTCCGCCGGCCGCGGCGGCCCGAAGAGGCGGTCCCACGCGTCGGACCCAAACCCCATGACGCAGGAAAGGCCCGCTTCGAGGTCGCGGAATTCCACGGCGCGCAACAGCGCGGCCAGATCTCCGCAGAACGAGCGCAGGGTGGCGCGATGGTCAGCGCCCGGGCTGAGTGCCGCAACCAGGAAGATGGCGGCACGGGTGAGCGGCGCGGCTACCGGCTGAGGGAGCGCACTCATCGGATCGGGCTCCCGCGGCTGTGTCATCTTGAAACGGCCCTCTCTGGGAACCGTGAATTGGGGCTAGTATACCGCGGCGTCGAGCCGGCCTGCATCACCTTTGCCGTTCGCGGTCGTATTCGCGAAACCCGCGCCCCTCGGCCACCAGACGCCGCAGCAACGGCGCGGGCTCCCATCGTGCCCCGAACTCGCGCTGGAGCCGCTCAATCGCGGCCAGAACCTTGTCCAGCCCGGTCAGCTCCGCGAAAAACATGGGGCCCCCTCGCCACGCGGGGAACCCGTATCCATTTACATAGATCACGTCGATGTCGGAAGCCCGCAACGCGCAGCCCTCCTCCAGCACGCGCGCCCCTTCGTTGATGAGCGCGTAAACGGAGCGCTGCACAATCTCCTCATCGCTAATCGCCCGGCGCGCGATTCCGGCCTCCTGGGACGCGCGTTCAATCAGCTCCAGCACCTCGGGGTCGGCCACCGGCTTGCGATCCTCATAGATGTACCATCCGCGGCCCGTCTTCTGCCCGAAGCGGCCCATCGCATACAGCTTTTCCTGCACCAGCGGCCTGCGCACGCCCGGCTCGCTGAAGTGCCCCAGTTCCCGCTGAGCCCGGCAAGCCACGTCGATCCCCGCCATGTCGTCCACGGCGAACATCCCCATGGCCATGTCGAAGCCAGTGAGCGCGCGGTCCACCTGCTCCGGCGTCGCGCCGTCCTCCACCAGGAACTGCGTTTCGTACATATACGGGAAAAACATGCGATTACCGACAAATCCCTGACAGTTCCCCACCAGCACGCCGACTTTCTTCAGTTGCTTCGCCAACGCCATCGCGGTGGCGATCACCTCCGCCGACGTCGCCTTCCCGCGCACAATTTCCAGCAGCCGCATCACATTCGCCGGGCTGAAAAAGTGCAGGCCGATCACGAATTCCGGCCGCGAGGTCACCGAGGCGATTTCGTCAATGCTCAGCGTGGAAGTGTTCGTGGCCAGCACACACCCTGGCCGCGCCAGCGCATCCATCTCGCGGAAGACCTCCTTCTTCAGGGCCAAGTTCTCGAACACGGCTTCCAGAATGAGATCCGCCGAATCGAAGCCCGTCCAGTCGAGCTGCGCATGGATGAGCGCGAGCCTCCGCTCCACCTCCTCCGCCGTAAAGCGGCCGTGCCTCACGCTCCTCTCATAGTTTCCGCGAATAGTGGCCACGCCAGCTTCGAGCGCATCCGATTTTGTCTCCTTCAGCAATACGGGAATACCGGCATTCGCACACGCCATGGCGATGCCGCCACCCATGGTGCCCGCGCCGACGATGCCGATGCGCGCAATCGGCAGCACGCTGGTGCTCTTGTCCACCCCCGGCGCCCTGGCCGCCGCCCGCTCGGCGAAGAACGCATGGATGAGCGCCTTGGCCTGATCGGACACGATGCACTCATCGAAAAGCGCCCGCTCGCGCCGGCACCCTTCGTCGAACGGCAGTGTCGTGGCGGCTTCAATCGCCTCCACCGCGCGAAGAGGCGCCTGCTCCCTCCTTCGTACCTTCGCAGCCAGCTGCCGGCCCGCCGCGAACAACGGAGCATTCGCCTCCGGCGTGCCCAGCCGCTCCTCGCGATCCCGCGTTTTGACTTTCGGGGCGGCCTCGCGCGCGAACGCGACGGCGCCGGCAAGCAGATCGCCTTCGATCAGCGCATCGATCAGACCCGCGGCCAGCGCCTCGGCAGCCCCAACCGGCTTGCCCGTAACGCACATCGCAATCGCCTTCTCGACGCCCACCATCCGCGGCAAGCGCTGCGTGCCCTCAGCCCCGGGGATGATGCCCAGGTTGACCTCGGGCTGCCCAAGCTGCGCCGATGCCACGGCCACGCGATAATGCCCGGCCATGGCCACCTCGAGCCCGCCGCCCAGCGCGGTCCCGTGGATGGCCATCACCACCGGCTTCGCCGATTCCTCGATCCTCGCCAGCATCGGATGCAGCACCAACGCGCCCGGCCCCGCGCCCCACGCCATCCGCTGGAGAACGGAGATGTCGGCGCCCGCGATGAACGTGCGGCCTCCGCCAATCACGACAATGGCACGGACCTCGGCATCGGCGCCGGCGCGCTCCACCGCGGCTTCCAACCCCTCCGGCACGCCGGGGCTCAGGGCATTCACCGGCGGATTATCGATGGTGATGACGGCAACGCCATCGTGGTTTGCATAGTCGACCAGCGGATTCATCGAGATCATTCATCCCATACTTTACGCGAAACTTGCACAATCGGCCCAGCACACGCCTGGCGGCGTGCAACCGTCGTGCACCGTGATGACATTGTGCGCAAGTAAGACCGAGGAAGCTAGTTAGCCTATCATCGGCAGCGGACAGCCTACCTTTCGCAGTCTGGTGACAAACGATCTCGGCGCATCGACGACCGGCGGCGGAACCGCTTCGCTGGGCACCAACTGTCCAGGCAGTGACACCCACCGCGCCGGTTGCCTGGTGGGAACTGACCGATGACAGCGGGAACACTTCGTATGTACCATTGTGGAAGTGAGTGACGAGCGATGAAGCACAAACAGGCGGACCGCGAACTTCCGTCGAAAGCCAGA
Source organism: uncultured Solibacteraceae bacterium (assembly GCA_964453955.1). Classification (GTDB taxonomy): domain Bacteria; phylum Acidobacteriota; class Terriglobia; order Bryobacterales; family Bryobacteraceae; genus CAWACP01. Next base: position 2,990 of record CAYVPZ010000345.1, read on the forward strand.
ACTGGAGCCGGAAGTTAGAATGATCGATGTTCGGATGGGCGAGATCGCCGAAGTGATCGCGCGACGCTGCGGAATCGTGGGCGGCACTTCGCTGCCACTGGACAGTACGGTTTCCCCATGGAGGATCACGGTCAAATGAAAACGGCAGCGCGGTTTCTGGCCGTCTTCGTTGTACTGGCCGCTTCTGTGTTCGCCCGTGGCCGCGCGCCGGGGTGGTGCCAGCAGGGCGGCCAGACCATAAAGGTGCTGGGTTATACGTCCTCCACGACCACGGTGGTCCAGCAGTCCTACGCGCCCGGATGCCAGGTCGCCGTGTATATCACCAACGGATCTACCGGCACCGTGAACACTTCAGGCAGCGCGGTGACGTGGGAAAGCGGCACTTATTTTAATGCCAGCGGGCAGTGGAACGGTCTGCCCATGACGATTAACGCGGTCACGTACACGATATCGTCCTGCTCGTCCACGACGTCATGCACGCTGACCGCCAGCGCGGGCACGCAAACCGGCGCGGCGTATAGCGCGCAGGGCGCGCTCGCGGCCATCTACTCCGACAACAACGGAACATCGCTGGCTAATCCGTTCACCGCGGCAACCAATGGGTCGTACTTTTTCTATGTTAACGATGGAGAGTACGACATCCAGTTGTCCAATGGGGGTATTCCCTCGCCGTTCGTTCTTGGCGATAACACCGTCATTGGCTACCAGAACCCGCCGGGGTTGTTCACGGCTCCACGAAGCTACGGCGGGAAAATCTACGGGACCTACAGCGTTACCGACAGCGGCGTGGTCGCGGACAGCGCCACGGACCAGGCGGCGCTTATAAACAAGGCTATTCAACGCGTCTGGGCGCTCGGCGGCGGCGCTCTGTTGTTTCCCGCATCGACGAATTGTTATGCGATCAACAGCCCGATTATTCAACGCAGCGGCGTTGTGTTGTATGGCGAGACCTCGGGATCGACGTACTTTGGGTATTCCGGGGCGCAGACCAGGCCGTCTGAAATCTGCCCGTTATCCACCTTTTCCGGGTCCGCCTACATACGACTAGATCCAACAGCGTACGGCAGCGATTCCTACATATCCGGTGCCGGTGTTCACGATTTGAGTATCAACAGCAACGCCGTGGCCTCGCCTCCCTACGCCATCGAAGTTCTAAGTTTAAGCAATTCCCCTGGCATTTATAACATCGCTATCCTCAATCACGACGGCAGCTTCCTGCATATTGGCGCGGCTGGTCAGATATCGCGAAGTTCCGGGGGCAGCATCAGTTCCGGGTCCAACATCTTCACGGTATCGACGCCGCAATTCGCCTCGGTGACTGCCGGTATGTTTCTCGCCGTCGTCAACTCGGCTGGCGCGGGATCGACAATCGCCTGCCCGATCACATCGGTCACTTCCACCACGCAGCTCGTGTGGTCCTGCAATGCCACGGCGAACGTCTCAAACGGCGCCTGGAACATAGGCTGGCTGGAAAGCGACGGGGTGAATGTCGATAACATCTACGCCCTGAGCAAAACGGGGCAGACCAGCTACCCGTCGCAATTCGGCGTGCTGGTGGAGGGATGCGGAGAGTGCTCCATTGAACACTCCAAATTCCTGCGCTATGTCCCTTCGGGGACAGTGGGCGGCCAGAATGGCAGCGTGGGGATCATGATGTACCCGAACGGATATATCGGACAATATGTCCACCACATAAAGCTCTCGTCGAATAGCGAAGGCGGTTTTCACACTGCCATCGAAGCGGCGGCAAATGCGACCTTCGGCCAGGTGCCCGACGATATCGCCATTTCGGACAATCAGGTAGAGCCAGCGCTGGTCGGCGTCTCCTTGCAGGGGTCGGGGGCCGTCGAGGTAACGGGGGTGACCGTCCGCGATTTATGGTTTAATCCCCAGATTTACTACCCGTCGAAAGGCTACGGGACGGGGGTTCAGCTTATCGACGCAAGGTACAATTCCGTGGACTGCTCTCTGGATTGCTATTACCAGGGCGGCGTGACGGCGGATTCGGCCTCGCTTTATAACAAGATTGGCCTCGACGTCGGTTATGGCGGTTCGTCGATATCGTCGCCAACCAATCCCGTCGTCATAGCCGGGAGTCAGGCATGGGTGGCGGGCACGAGCAACACTGGGGAATATAACGTAGCGCTTCCGTGGGTGGTCACTCCGATTCTCTTCAACCGCAGCGGCTGGTTTCAGGCATTGCAGGGTACCGAGGCAGGCAAATCATCGAAGCCTGGAAATCGGGCGACCGTGTCCGGCCTAAGCAAACCCTCGGAGGGCCGGTGCCAGGAATCGACTCCCGGGGAAACCTTGCTCCGTCGAGGAGATAAGGTACGCCTTGGGTCGCGGCCCTGCCGACCCGTACGAGAAACGGTCTCAACGTTGAGCGACCGGACGACCGCAACCGCATGCTGGGATCTCAGTCCCCCTTGAACCAAGGCCGCCCCAGCCGAATTGAGAGCTCCAATTTTTGTGAGCGATGTGTGAGCAGAGCGTGGGTGTTCGCCTGCCGCCGACGATCAAACTACCGAGAATTCAGCCTAACAGGCTGTAAGCTATTGAAACGATGGTAGCGCTAACGGGAATCGAACCCGACGGCTGCGAGTTCAGGCCAGTGCAGTTGGG
>CAYVPZ010000346.1:0-5604 GCA_964453955.1 uncultured Solibacteraceae bacterium
AGCAGCGTGACTGGAAAACCATTTCCTCCGAGGTTTGTTTCGGGTCCAACCTTGAGGAAATCAGATCTCTCCGAAAGATGTAGAGTCTGCTATAGAGTCCTTACCGCGTCCTCGCCAATGGGCGGCCACACCTTTGGCGCCGCTGGCTCCGGCCAACACCGGCTGAAATGGCGCCGGTTTTCGCCGGCCCTAACACCGAGATCCCCAGCGCCGCAAGCAGCACCGCCCAGTCGATTCGAACGCCCAGCGAAACCGGGAAATCCCCTGCGGGAAAAAACTTGCCGAGCGTTCCGGCGGTCCACAGGGTGATCACCGACGCGGCCGCGCCCCCCGCCAGGGCGAGCACCAGACTTTCCACGAGCAACTGCCGCACCAGCCGCCACCGGCTCGCGCCAAGCGACATTCGAACGGCCATCTCGCGCCGCCGCGCCACGGCCCGCACCAGCATCAGATTCGCCACGTTGGCGCACGCCAGAAGAAGCACGAAACCCGCGATCGACATCAGCATCGGCAGCAGCAGGGAGAAAATCTGGTTGACGCCAAACGGGCTGCGCCAGAGCGGATATACGGTCACGCTGTCGTGCCCTTTATGTTCCTCGGGATAGTTCCTTACCTCCCGTTTCAGCCGCAGCGTCATTTCTTCCTGCGCCTGTTGCGGCGCGACGCCGGGCTTCAGCCTCCCCAGCGCGAACATCCAGAAATAGTGATGGTCGTGAATCAGGTCGCCCTGCTCCCTCAATTGCCCGACCATCATGATCGGCACCCAAATCTCCGACCGCAGTCCCGTCTGGCTCCCCTGGAACACCGCGGGCGCCACGCCCACAATCGTGTAAGGGTGCTGATTGATTTCGATGGTCTGGCCCACTACCTCCGGATTTGCGGCGAAGTGCGTTTGCCAGAGCCGGTAGCTGATCACCGCCACCGGAGCGCTGCCCGGCTTCTCGTCGTCGGTGGGCAGGAAACCGCGCCCCAGGATGAGCGGTACTCCGAGGACGTTGAAATAGTTCGCGGACGCCACTGTGCCCCAGATGCGTTCCGGCTTGCCCTTGCCGGTCAGGCTCATCGGCGCTACTCCACTCGCCGTGATTCCCGTAAAACTCTGCTGGCCGTCGCGCATGGCCACAACGTCGGGCCAGGTGAACGGGAATGGGTCTTCCCCAGGCCGGCTAAGCGATAGCGACACTACTTCATGCGGGTCCGCCAGCCCCGGAATTGGATTCAATAATGTCGAGTTGATCCAACTGAAGATCGTCGTGTTCGCGCCGATCCCCAACGCCAAAGTTAGAATAGCGATGGCCGCGTATCCCGGCGCTTTCGCGATCATCCGCAGGCTGTACTGCACGTCTTGCCAGAATGAAGTCATCGTCAACCCTCCAGGGAAATGCCGACGAACCCTTTAGAGCATGTTTCTGGCCCATCTTTGGGCGCTCCTGACGGAATACTGGCGTGCCCTGCTGTCCGATTCTGGGACATCGGGATCGAGATCGAACGGTATTGGGCTGCTCTGAAGTTCGTTCCCAACAACTACAACACGGCAAACCGCCACATTGTACGAGATTTCCTCACACAACCGCGGCTGAAGCGCCCGCGCCCGTGCTACCGTCAAGGCGCAATGTTCACTACTGTGCCGCAGGCTCCACTACCGTCGATCCCGCACAACAAAACGAACCCAATTTCCGTGGAAAATCCCGTGCAACTGATTGAAAATATGGCATATTACCTGTCGCCATAGAAAGATTGAATGGCCCCCAGAGCATCTACTGTCCGTCGCCCCATTCCCGCGCCCCATCAAAAAAGTGAACAGGAGGAGAACATATGGAACAAGACAACGGAAGAACGGCCCGGGAATTTCTGCTGGTCAGCGATTTCGATCAAACCCTGAGTTTCAACGACTCCGGCATCGTGCTGGCCGACCTGCTGGGCGTCTCCGGATTCGAGGAACGCACCTCCGGACTGTCCCGTATCCACATGGTCCAGCAGGGCGGGGAACTGGCTTATCTGTTGCTACACGACCCCGAATTCCGCCGCGTGCGCCGGGAGCACCTCGTCGAAGCCGGCAAGCGCATCCGCCTGAAGAAGAACATCCGCCTGCTCTCGCAACTGATCGAAAACCTCGACGGCAACCATTTCTCGCTCTACGTGGTTTCGGCCGCGCCCGAAGAGGTGATTCAATCGGCGCTGGAGGGCATCGTCCCCGCCGATCGCATCTTCGGCACGCGCTTCCGCTACGCCGCCACCGGGGAAATCGAATCCATTGTGCGCGTGTCCGCCGGCTATGGCAAGGTGGCCGTGCTGGAGGAGCTGCGCAACCGCCTGCGCATCGGTCACCACCGCATCGTCTACGTGGGCGACGGCAGCTCCGACGTGCACGTGATGCTGCACGTCAACCGGCTCTCCGGGCTCACCATCGCCGTCTCGGAAAACCGCTACATCACCCCCATCGCCAGCCGCACCATCCTGAGCGAGGACGCCCTCAGCGTTCTGGTGCCCATTCTCGAGGACATCGCCGGTTGGGATTCCATCCGCATCCGCGCCTTCTTCGAAGCGCACGGGCTGGTGTTGCAGGAGTGGGACAAGGTGCGAACCGACTCACTGACCATCTGCAGCGTCGAGCCGCCGGCCGTGGAAGCGGTGGTCTGATGGCCTGAAACCCGACCGGGATAGTCCCGATTGTCCCTGCTTGCTTTGCTCCGTCGAAGCGGGTAGGTTGAAATCAGCGGAGACTAATTCCCTTGGTAATCTTATTATTCGGCCCGCCTGGGTCCGGCAAAGGCACCCAGGCGCGTCTCATTACTGAATGGCTTCACATCCCGTCCATTTCGACGGGAGAAATGCTCCGGGCGGAAGTGCAGTCCGGCAGCGACCTGGGCAAGGCGGCGCAGGAAATCATGCTGGCCGGCGGGCTGGTGAGCGATCACCTCATCAACCAGATGCTGGCGGTGCGGATCTCCCGGCCCGACTGCGAAAACGGCTTCATGCTGGATGGCTATCCGCGCACCGTGCAGCAGGCGGAGTTTCTGGATTGCCTGCTCAAGGAGCGCAACCTGCCCTGCCCGGTAATCTTTCACCTTGACGTTCCCTACGCGGCGTTGATCGCCAGAACCACGTCGCGCCGGACCTGCCCGAAGTGCGGGCGGATTTACAACATCCTGCATCAGCCCTCGAAGGTGCCGGGCATTTGCGACGACTGCGGAACGGCCCTGATCCAGCGCAAGGACGACACCGAAGAGACCTTCACCGAGCGTCTGCAGACCTACGACGATGTGACCAGGCCCGTGCTGGCGTGGTATCAGGATCGCAACTACCACCTGATCTCCGGCGACCGCTCGCCCAACTACATCTTCGAGAACATGAAGGAGCTTCTCGAAGTGCACGCCGAGCAGGCCGGCAAGCAGCGCTGCACTTCGTGCGAGAAAGCGGGGGAGTGTCTGCTGGGCCAGCTATCGGACAAAGCCTGCGAGCCGGTGCCGGTTCGGCGTTGAGGGTCAGAGGCACTCGCCTCCACACAACGTCAGGATCGTGTTCAGGAAGGCCTTCAGCTCGGGGCAGGCATGGGCGGCGATGGTCAGGTCCTTGTCCTTGAGGATTCGCGAAGCGTCCCGAGGTTTGGAGTAGTCGTCGCGGCAGCGACCGGCGCGAAAGATGTCTCTGATGTGGACCGAAGGCGGCCGAGTGTGGTCCACATTTTCCGGGGGGCCCGATGGCGCAGTACGGTTGTGGCCCGCGAGCTTCTGGATCTCATCCCAGTACGGCAGAAGCCATGCCTCGAAGTCGTACTGAGCCGCGTGCGGATAGAAGCGGTCATCGGGCCCGACCCACGCGCGCATTTTGTCCTTCGCATCCGCCGCGTCAGTGAAGTCGCGCGTCCCTGTGTAGACGTCCGTAAGCGCAATGACGGCGTCCGAACCCGAGCGCAGCAGCGTCTCGACTTTCCGTTTGAGATCATCTCCCTTTGGAATTCTGCCATCGTAGCGGAACGGATCCAGGCGCGGCATGGTGCCAGCCAGCCTGATTTTCAGAAACTCGATCAGATGCGGCTTGAACGCCTGCTCCGTCCGGCCCTCCACAAGAATGGTGATCTTCATGCACGCGCACCGAGGCGTCCGTTGCTCCAGAGCTCGTCCATCGTGTAGTCCTTCAGCCACTCGTCGAGATCGAGCTCATCCGCCCACTTCACGGTGGTCATACCCTCTTCGTCTTCGTCCATCACCAGCACCTCGGAGGGTTTCAGGAATCGGATGAGTCTGTCAGAGTGCGTAGCAACCACGATTTCGGAGCGCTGAGAAGCCTCCCGCAGCAGGTCCACCAGGAGGCTCAGGAACTCGGGATGGAGGCTGACCTCCGGTTCGTCAATCAGCGTGATGGCGGTCAGGCCGGGGCTCTGCAGCAGCGTGGCAAGCCAAAGGAACCGCAGGGTCCCTTCGGAAAGCTGGTGCATGTATAGCGGTTTGGAAAACGTGCTCTCCCGCCACGTGAGGGCGAGCGTTCCGGCGGCCACGGGAGGGAAGTCCAGCCGTTCGAAGCGTGGGAAAGCCGCTCGCAGTGCGTCTTCGATGGCCTCGAAACGATGCCGCTCCGTCTCTCTCAGGTAGTAGAGGCAGGAGACGAGATCCTCTCCGTTCCTGCCCGGCAGGCTCGCGGGCCGCACCGGCTGGGGAAGCCTGACCGGCGAGCGTGGATCGACATTCAGGGCGTGATAGGAAGTGCACGAAGCCAGTGTGCTTCGGAAGGCCTCTGGGACCTCGAACATCTTCGGCACCTGCGATAAGGACGTTTCGAGTTCGCGGTAGCCCCAGGTCGGCGTTACAAGTTTGTGCTGCGCATCAATGTACTGGATATGAGACCCGCGCGAGTGGATATGCTCGAACGACGGGGCGGGACGTCGTTGTTGAGTGAGGTCCTCCTCAGCAATTACATAGGTTGTTCCCTGGGGACGGATTCGCACGCTGTAGTCTAGTGGCGGGCCTTGATTCAGGTTCGCCGAGATCGCCAAGGAAAGCTCGTCCGCGTGATCGTAAGTGAGATTCGCCGCAAGTCCCCCATATTCGCTCAGTGTGGCGCTGAGCGCGCCTTGGGCGGATTTCGCCAGCAGCGAGAAAACGTCGAGCAAGGATGTCTTACCAGCCCCGTTCGCTCCGATCGCCACCGTCAGAGGGCGCAGCTTGAGGCTGACATTCTGAAGGCGTCGAAATCCGCTGACGGACAAATGAGTGAAGCGGCCTGCTTCCATGTCACATCACCGCGGCAATCGCGTCGATCTCCACCGCGACATCGCGCGGCAGCCTGGCCGCCTGCACGGTGGAGCGCGCTGGCGGGTCGGTGTTGAAGTACTGGCCGTAGACTTCGTTCATCTTCGGGAAGTCGGCCATGTCCCTCAAAAAAACCGTCGTGCGCAGCACCGCGCCCAGCGACGACCCGGCCGCCTCCAGCACCGCCTTCAGGTTGCCGAGCACGCGATGCGTCTGCGCCACCACGTCCCCTTCGATCAGTTGGTTGGTGGCCGGATCGATGGCGATCTGGCCGCTCAAATAGACCATGCCTTCATGAACTACGGCCTGGGAGTACGGGCCGATCGCTTTCGGCGCCTGGGGTGTGGACACAATC
>CAYVPZ010000347.1:0-5603 GCA_964453955.1 uncultured Solibacteraceae bacterium
CTGGCGCTGATTCGCTCCCGCAAAATCGCTCCCACGCCGGACCGCGTCCGCGTTCTGTTCCGCGCCATCGACAAACTGCACGAGATGATCCGAAACCCGGGCGCGAGCAACCAGGCCGACATCGCCGGAATCATGTCCGCCCTGGCGGGGTTGCGCGCGGATCAACCGCCCCTCCCGGCGCAGCAACGCGGCGCACGTCTGCGGGTGCTGCTGGTGGAAGACGACTTCGCCTGCCGGCTCCTGCTGCAGACCTTCCTTTCCCGCTACGGCGAGTGTCATATCGCCGTGAACGGCCGGGAAGCCCTGGACGCGTTTCGCTCCGCTTTCGAGCGAGGCCAGCCATACGATCTGGTTTGCATGGACATCATGATGCCGGTCATGGACGGCCGCCAGGCGGTTCGCCGGATGCGCGCCTTCGAAGAAGCCCACGATGTTCTCTCCACCTCCGGCGCCACCATCATCATGACCACCACCGTGGACGACATCCGGGAAGTGATCCGCTGCTTCCAGGAGCTCTGCGACGCATACCTCATGAAGCCCCTCGATCTGGCGCAATTGCTCGCCCACATGAGGTCCCGCCAGCTGATCCAGTAACATCCGATCGCGCCGGCGGCCTCGACACCGCGCCCCCCACTGTGCTGACCTGAACTCATGTTCTCTTCGCGGCTGAACGCCTCCGCCGAGGTCAACCGCATCACCCGCCGCCTCCGCGATCTGCGCGCGACCGGCGTCCCCATTCTCGATCTCACCGAATCGAATCCCACGCGCGCCGGCATCCGCTACCCCGCCGGCGAGATCGCGCATCTTCTCTCCGATGCCCGCGCGCTCGCCTACGAGCCCCAGCCGGCCGGCCTTCCCGCGGCTCGCGAGGCCGTCGCCGGCTACTACGCCCAGCGCGGCGAAACAGTCGACCCCGCGCGCATCCTGCTCACCGCCAGCACCAGCGAAGGCTATGCGTACCTTTTCAAGGTGCTGGCCGATCCCGGCGACGAAGTGGTGGTTCCCCGCCCTTCGTATCCCCTCTTCGAGTTTCTGGCCGCGCTCGAATCCGTGCGCATTGTGCAATACCCGCTCGTGTACGACGGCGCCTGGGCCATCGATTTCGACGCCCTCAACGGCGCCATCACGCCGCGGACGCGCGCCATTGTAGTGGTCAATCCGAACAACCCCACCGGATCGTTTCTGAAGCTCGACGAGCGCGGTGAGCTGATCCGCATCGGCCGCGACCATCGCCTCGCCATCGTCAGCGACGAAGTCTTCTCCGACTACGCCTTCGAAGACGACCCGCGGCGCGCGCGCACGCTGACCGACACCAGCGAAGTCCTGTCGTTCTCGCTGAGCGGACTGTCCAAGGTGGCGGGCCTGCCCCAGCTCAAGCTCGGCTGGATGACCGTGAACGGCCCTTCCGATCTGCGCCGCGAAGCCTTCGAGCGGCTGGAGTTCATTGCCGACACCTATCTTTCCGTCTCCACGCCGGTGCAATGGGCCGCCTCGGGCCTGCTCGCCTGGAGCACGCGCATCCAAAGCCGCATCCAGATGCGTTGCCGCCGCAACCTCGCCGTGCTGCGCCGCGCCTTCGGCCCGGAGTCCGCGTTTCGCGTTTTGAACGTCGAAGGCGGATGGTATGCAATCGTGCAGGCGCCGCGCATTCGCAGCGAGGAAGAGTGGGTGCTCCTGCTGCTCGAGCGGCATGGCGTGCTCGTGCAGCCTGGCTTCTTTTACGATTTCGAAGCCGAGGCGTTTCTGGTGGTGAGTCTGCTGACGCCGAAGGAGGTGTTCTCGGCCGGAATCAAGGCGTGGGCCACCGGGGTGGCGGCCCACGCTCCGCTTTACTGAACGCCGCGCGTGGGCAGCGCCCGCGCCGGAAGCTCCGCTTCATGGACGGAAGTCAGCACCATCTCCCCGCGCACATTGACGAAGGTGAGACTGGGCGCCGCGGCCCTGCCGGCGGTCTGCACCCCGGGGCTGCTGAGCAGGGCGACTGTTTTGCCCTCGTTGTTGCGGATCGTGACGATGCCGTTCACCATATCCTCCTGAATGGTGTAGGCGCCGGCGGGCAGTCTCACTTTGCCGGCGACAAACGGATAGGGTACGTTCACGCTGAGGGAAGATTCGGCCATCGCGGGCATCAGGGACGCCAGCGCCAGACCCAGAACGGCACACGTTAACTTAAGCGACTTCATGTTGTTTTTCCTCCTGATTGAGTTTGGTGATCTAAGGCGCAACCGCGCGGGCGCACCAGGGGCGCGCAAGCCACACGTCGCATTCGGATTGTTTTTCGTCGGGGAAAAGTCGGCGGGGACTGACGCATGGCTAACCGCGCCGCACGTCGTTTACTTCTTAATTAATGTAGCACAACTACGACTACATTTCAATGCCGATTTCTTATCGGCCTCGTCAAAACCGGCACTTCGCATGATGCATCCGGCGCCCATCCGGTTGCAGGAAATTGCCCTTCATTTCTTAATCTTAATATTCACGATTTGATGTGGGGCAGGCTTGACCAGGGGCGAAGCTACACTGGCGACCTTATCCGCGGATAAGGTCGGTATTCGTCCTCGCCTGTGGCCAAGCCTGCGCGGGGCTCTCAGCCCCGCTCATCTTCCGGGTCGCCGAATTCAAGACATCCGCGTTCATCCGTGTTCATCTGCGGCCAATGTCTTCGTGAGGCCATTCTCAACTTAGCCGCCGATGAACACCGATGAACGCAGATCCAACGCTACCCGTTCAGCCCCGCCAGCACGCCGCGCATGAACGCGAACGATTTCTGCATGCCCGGCAACGGGTCGTCAGGATCCGCCTCGTATTCCAGCATCACGCCGCCGGCATAACCCGTCTTGCGCAATTGCTGAAAAATCCCCACCACCGGCATCATCCCCTCGCCCACCGGGCAATCCTGGCCCGAAACCGGCTTCCGCAGATCCTTCATGTGCATGTCGTACAGCCGCGGCCCGGCCTCGGCCACGGAGGCCACCGGATCGGCGCCCGCGCGCACCGTATGCCCCACGTCGATGCACAACCCGATGCGCGGGTCCATGTCCTTCACCGCGGCCAGCACCCCTTGCGGCGTCGGGAACTGCTTGTCCTCGGGCCCGTGGTTGTGAATGGCCAGCCGGATATCGTACTCGCGCACGAACTTCTCGAGCATCGGCAGGGTGGCGTGCGTGGGCGCGCAGACCATGAGCGGCATGCCCGCCAGCCTCGCGTATTCGAATTTGCCGCGGATGTCCGCGTCGTCTTCCTTGTCGAAGGCGATGTTGCCCCCGCCCAGGATAGTGAGCCCGGCCGCCTCGAACTCCGCGCGAGCGGACCGAATCTGTTCCGGCGTGCTGTCGAGCGCCAGGTGGAAGGACTTGATGTTGATGTACCGGGTATTCAGCGCGACCGTCATCTCGATGGCTTTCGCGCGCGGGAACTTCCGAAAGGAATAGGACGCAACGCCCAGCTTGAACGGAACCGAAGCGTCAGGCAACGCGGCGCCGGCGCGGGAGGCGGAAACGGCGCACACGGCCGCGCCGGCGCCGGTGAAAGAGCGGCGAGTAATTCGTGGGGACATGACTCCCCGAGATTACCTGATCCCGCACCCGCGTTCCAGTCTATACTGCTGCCGTAGACGCGATGTATGCGGACACTTCCGGGCAAACAGCACACACACGAACTCATCGACCGGCTTCCGGATTCGCAGATCCCCACCGCCGTCCGCTTCCTGGAATTCATGCTCCTCGATCCGGTCGCCCGCGCCGTGGCCACTGCTCCGCCCGACGATGAACCCGTGACGGAGGAGGATCGCCGCCGCTTCCACGAAGGCCAGGCCTGGTTCGCAAAGCACGGCGGCAAGGCAATCCCCACGGAGGAGGTCCTCGCCGAGTTCGGCACGACCCCGAAGGATCTCCCGCGCTTCCCGGATGTCCGGTAGCGTTGCCTCACCGGATCGAATGGCTCGATCGATGTCCGTGCTCTGGATCGTATCATCGCCATGCGCCTGTTCGAGGGCGTGCTCCGTTTCGCCCAAACCGGTTCCGGCGACGTGACCGCGCTTCACGGCGGCATGGCTGGAGCTTTCCGTCTACGTCTCGGCGACTACCGCGTGTTGTTCACGCTCCACGAGGACACCCTGCGCATCTTCGGCCTCCGCCATCGCTCGGAAGCTTACCGTTGAGACAGCGGGCACCGGATCAGTCTGGTGCCCCATCAACGAATCGCGACGCTGGCACGTCATGAAATGGTGACATTGGCGAGCCTACGAATAACCTGCGTCACGGCCTGCGCCGCCATTCAGATCGTGGTGACTACGGCTTGTTATTGGGAGCCTCATCCCGAGCGCTCCCGTCGGTTTCCAACCGAGCAGGTTGCTGTAGACCACCTTCGGATTCATCGGGATGCTTACCGAGCACTGGCCGACGCCTGGCTCGCCAGCGGCAACAAGCAAGTGTACTGGTTCGGCCTGTCGAATTTCAATCAGGAGATGTACACCTGGAACGATTACTGGATAGGGCCGAAATGGTGGTGGTGGGAAGTGATGCATTGGGACGGTCGCCAGTACATCGTCCAGCGCGCCGCTACGTTTGAAGAGACCGCCAGAATCTCCGGTACGTCCGCCGAGGAAGTGTCAGCGTGGCGCCGTAGTATGGAGGCGCTCGGCGTTGACGAGATAGAAAGAGTGTCGGCGAACGGGCAAACCGGACCATTCACTTACGTCGAGATTGGGCACTTCCCCCACCCCATACACCCCTGGGGCTTCCGCTATGCTCCGGTTGCCGATCGCACGGCGCAAATCGCATTGCAATCCTGGGCCAGACGAGCGCCTCCCCGGGGCTCAAGAATGCACGACCTCGGTGATGGATGGTTCTATTACGAAGGACTATGGCGCGGAGGACCCGACCCTTTCGAGAGAAAAAGGTGATCGCAATCGGATACTGTCGTCGCGCTCCACTTTGCCACTGCGCGGCAGCGGCCTTATTGGCTGCTTCTGTTTCTGTAAAGGCGCTCACATAGCCTGGAACGTCTGAATCGAGACCAGGAGCAAACAGAAAACTGCGCCCGACACCGGTACCGATATCACTATTCCGATCAGAAAGCGCGCCAACGCCGCGAGGACCCTAGTGCGAGCCACTGTACGCAGCGGAAGCACGGATGCGATCACCAGAGCCGACCCGGTCTCCAGCGCCAAAGCCGACGCCAAAAGAGCCAGGTACAGGGTTGGCGCATTAGGGTCCCGCTGACTTACCAGGGTGTCGTTGTCGGCGATGGCCAAGCCGATGCCCTCCAACAACGCCATGCAGACAAGATCAGCAAAAGAGCGATCACGACGAGCCGAAACCGGATGCTCCTCCCGATTTTGTCCCGCTGGGACATGCCCCCCTACCGGATCTTGTCGTCCCGTTCCACTTTGCCATCGCGGATGTGGATCACCCGCCACGCGTGCAGGGCGATATCGTTCTCGTGGGTCACCAGCACAATGGTGTTCCCCTGCTGGTGCAGCTTCTCGAACAGGGCCATGATCTCGTTGCCCGTGGCCGTGTCCAGCGCGCCGGTGGGCTCGTCGGCCAGCAGGATGGAGGGATTGTTCACCAGCGCCCGCGCCACCGCCACCCTCTGCCGCT
>CAYVPZ010000348.1:0-5599 GCA_964453955.1 uncultured Solibacteraceae bacterium
CCCTCTTCGCTGAAGGATTCCCGCACCGCCGAATCCTCGTTGCCCAGAACGCCGGGCAGCAGGCGCGCCACCACGTCCACAATCATCGCGGCGCCCAGTTCGCCTCCGCTCAGAACGAAATCGCCCACCGACACTTCCTCGCTGGCCAGATGTTCGGCCACGCGCTCGTCCACGCCCTCGTAGCGCCCGCAGATCAGGAACACTTCTTTGAGGCCGCTCCAGCGCCGGGCCGTTGCCTGGTCGAACTTCCGCCCCTGCGCCGAGAGAAGCGCCACGGCACGGTCGCCCGGGTCGTCGCGCTTCCATTCCGGCCAGGTCTGTTCCACCGCCAGAAAAACAGGTTCGCACTTCAGCAGCATGCCCTCGCCGCCGCCGAACGGGCGGTCGTCCACAGTGCGGTGGCGATCGAAGGTCCAGTTCCGCAGGTCGTGGACACGAATCTGAATCAATCCGGCCTCGACGGCGCGCCCGATCACGCCATGCTCGAACGGCCCGCGGAAAAACTCGGGGAAGATGGTGAGGATGTGAAAGGTCATCGAGTAGCGCCGGGTCGCCCCCGGGCGCTACTTACATATTGCCGCGAAGTTCCTTCAGTTGCCGCAAGCTGTCGATGTCCTCGTTTAGCGTATCGCGGGTCTTGGCGTCTATGGTGTTGTCGTCGACGACCTTGCGTATGTGGTCGATGGCCGCGTCGAGACGATCTTTGTCGAACCTGTTGTTACTGAGACCGCGATCGAAATCCGACAGGTGCTTCAGCGCGCCTTCGACGTGGTCCTCCTGCTTATGATTTCCGACGTCCTCGTGCTTCACGTGACGCAGGTCGTCCTGCACGCGCTGTACAAGCTGGCGCGCATCCGAGTATGAACCGTCCTGGGCGATGGCGCGGGCCTGGCCCCACGCCGCAACCAGCAACACCGCCCCAAAACCGAACAGCAGTTGGCGAGGAAATAGTTTCATGAGCATGCTCCTTCTTGCGCCTGCACAATGTAGACACGTGCGCGCACAATAGGTTTCATCCCGGCACGGGCCGGAGAACCGCGGAGCTGGAAAGCGGCTTACTTCAGGGTGCGCAGGAACGCCACTATATCGCCGGCTTCGGCGTCGGTGAGTTTCACCGGCTTCATTTTGCCGGTTCCCGCCGTGGAGTCCTTCGTCAGTTCGGCGTCGCTTTTCGCCTGAACCGCCTTGGAGCCGAGCGGTTTCAGCGTCACGCTGAGCGCTTTCGCGATGGCCGGGACACCTGCGCCGTCCGCCCCGTGGCACAGCTTGCATTTGGTCATGTACAGCGCTTTGCCCGCGGCGGCGTCCGCCAGAGCGGAGCCCGCCAGAGCGAGCGCGAGAATGGATGCGGTCAGAAACACTCGCATTGTATGACTTCCTTTCGATGAATGAACCGCCGAGAATGAATCTACTTCAGCGTGCGCACATAATCGATGACATCCTTCACCTGTGCGTCGGTAATCTTCACCGGCTTCATCTTGCCGGTGCCCGCGGTGATGTCCTTCGTCATCGTGGCATCGCTCAAAGCCTTCACCTCCGCCGACGCCAGCGGCTTCATGGTGACGTTGAACATCTTGGCGATGGCCGGTTTCCCCGTGCCATCGGCGGCGTGGCACTTTTCGCAGTTGGCGGTATAGACCGCCTTGCCGGCGGCGGCGTCCGCAAAAGCGGAACCCGTCACGGCCAAAGCGAGAATCGTGGTCATTAGAAAAAGCTTCATTTTGACTTTCCTTTCGAATGAAAACAACACGGATTATTGTCCCACCCCGAGGTCCGCGAGAATCTTCGGAGAGGCCTCCTCCACCGCGAGCACGTGATGGCAGCTCTCGCAGTCCTGCACAATTGTATCCCCCGACGAGCTGGTGTGCGAGCCGTCGTGGCAACGGAAGCAGCCGGGGAAATCGGCGTGGCCCAGATTGTTCGGATAGGTGCCCCAGTTGATGCGCAGTTCCGGGTACACGTTGCGATCCCACACCTCCGCCAGGGCCGCGCCGGCGCGCTCGACGTCGGCGGCCGACGCGCTCGGGTAGTACTGCCGGTAGAAACTGGTCACGGAGGCGGGGATGCCCGCCTGCGCTTCCTTTCTGGATTTCCAGGGCCGCTTGAGGATGTCCAGACCCTGCTTGTGAATGAACGGAAGCGACACCGGTATCAGCCCTTTCCCGAATGCCTCGTTCAGGGCGCGCTCGGGCAATTCGTAGTTGTGCGACGGGCGGTTGTGGCAGTCGATGCAATCCATCACCCGGTGTTCCAGCTTGTCCTCCGCGCCCGGTTTGGCGTCGGCGGAACGAAACTCGGTTACCTTGCCGTCGGCGCCTTTATGCCGAACCCACACGATGTTCTGCCGGCTGGGGTCGGACGCGTATTCGATCTGCACGCCCACGCCCACGTGACGCCCGTGGATCCCGATTCCGCCGTTCCCGCCGCCCACGTGCATGAGCAGCACGGTCGTTGTCACGGAGTTCTTCTCGTCGTCGCCAAACTCGTTGATGACGCGCAGCCGGTCGCCGCTGAAGCGCTCGGGCCAGTGACACGCCTCGCAGGTTTCGCGGGCTGGCCGCAGGCTTTCCACCGGGGTCGGGATGGGCCGCGGGTAGGTGTTCAGCACGTAGTTGAAAACCTGGTTGACGCCGGACAGCTTGCTCTTTACGAACCACGATGCGCCCGGCCCGATGTGACACTGCACGCAATCCACTCGCGAGTGCGGCGATTGCTGATAGGCCGTGTACTCGGGAATCATGATCCGATGGCAGGTGAGCCCGCAAAACGTGACGCTGTCCATGTAACTCACGGCGCGGTAGCTGAACTGCGACCCGATCACCAGATTCGCCAGCGTGGTGACGGCGACGAATGCCGCCAGGCGGCGGACATCGGCCATGTTCCAGCGGGCCGGCTCGGTCCACGCCACCGGGCCCTTCTTGCGCTCGCGCCGATAGCGCAGCCAGACGCCCAGCGGGATCAGCACCAGCCCTCCGAAGAACAACCCAGGCAGCATCAGGAACAGCAGGATGCCTATGTACGGATGGGGAACCTGACCGCGCAGGAAGACCGGGAGCAGAAAAAGCCACAGCACGCTCGCGGTGGTCACAAACACCACGCCGACCAGACTGATGGGGTTGTTGGAGAGCCGCGCCAGGGGCGCGCTGAGGAGCCGCCAATGACTCCCGGAGGGATTCGCGCTGTTCATGGACGACCCCATTCTATCGTTATTGCCGGCTTGCCGATATTGCAAAATCCAACAAGGCGTTGCTTTTTTCTCGGGACGAGGGGAACAAAATTCGAAAACCGCGCCCGCGGCTTCCGAGCCGCGAAGGTTACAGAGCGATCCTGCCGAGTCGCCGGGAGCCCCCCGGAGGTACGATGCAATTGTGAAGTTGCATTTCTTCCCAAGCGTTTTCCTGGCTTCCCTTGGTTTGGTGCATGCCCAGGCCGTGAGCGTCTGGCTGACCACGGACAATCAACAGACCCTGCTCCAGCCGCAGCCCGCGATTGCCTTTGCCAGCGGTGGGTCCGCCACCATCCCCACGGTGTTTGTCGACGAGCTCAGCGGCTACCAGTCCATCGAAGGATTCGGCGCGTCGGTCACCGATTCCTCGGCCTGGCTGATGAACGAGAAGATCCCGCCATCCCAGGTCAACGGCGTGATGCTCTCCCTGTTCGATCACACTGCGGGCATCGGTATCAGCTTCGTGCGCAATCCCATGGGCGCTTCCGATCTGGCCCGCACCGTGTATTCCTATGACGACCTGTCCGCCGGAGCCACCGATTCCACCCTCGCCTCCTTCTCCATCGCTCACGACACGGCGGATATCATCCCCGTGCTCAAGGCCGCCAAAACCATCAACCCGCAATTAAAGACGATGGGAGCGCCGTGGAGCGCTCCCGGCTGGATGAAAACGTCCGGCAACATGATCGACGGCGCCTCCACCGGCGCCCTGCTCTCCGCCGACTACACGCCCTTCGCGAATTACTTCGTCCGCTACCTGCAGGGTTACGCGGCCGCAAGCGTGCCGGTGGATTACATCAGCATTCAGAACGAACCGCTCAACGACCCTTGCGGCTATCCCTGCATGTCCATGCCGGCCACCACCCAGCTCGCCGTTCTCCGCGACTATGTGCTCCCGGCTTTGGCCGCCAATCAGCTCACCACGAAAGTGCTGATCTACGACCATAACTGGGACCAGCCCCCCTTTCCCGAGACGGTTCTCGGCGACCCCACGCTGGCGGCGTCGGCGCAAATTGGCGGCATCGCGTGGCACTGGTACGCGGGCACCCCGGGCGCGATGAGCCTGTTGCACAACCAGTATCCGAACCGGAGAAACTACGTGACCGAGGCCTCGGGTGGAACGTGGATCGCCGATGAAGTAAAGTCCGATTTCGAGTTGATCATTCAGTCCATGCGAAACTGGAGCAGCTCCTACGTCAAATGGGGTATGGCGCTGGATGAGAACAGAGGCCCCTTCATCCCGGGGGGTTGTGACGATTGCACGCCGTTGATCACGGTGAACTCAACTTCCGGCGCGGTCAGCTATAACATCGATTACTACACCCTGGGCCACTTCAGTAAGTTCGTGCTTCCCGACGCGGTGCGGGTCTGGTCGAGTAATGCGCCGGGTATCATCGACGCGGCTTTTACTAACCCGGACGGTACGGAAGCTCTGGTCGCTTACAACGACTCCGCGTCCAGCCAGACGTTCCAGGTAACCTCGCGCGGCCGCTCCTTTGTGTATACGCTGCCTGCGCTGGCAGGCGCCACGTTCCTCTGGACACCGGATCGGGGTGGACTTACGGGCCGGCTGGCCACGCAACCGGCGATTGACCGGCCTTCCCCGCTCCCTGTTTATGCCGTGAGCGCGGCGTCGCAGCAGATTCAGGTATCCAGTTACAACGATATGTTCGGTCTCGAAACCGAGAGCACCACCGATACGGGCGGCGGGTACGATGTGGGTTATTCCGCCGACGGCAGTTGGGCCGAGTTTCGGAATATCAACTTCGCTTCCGGAGTAAGCTCGGTGAATGTCCGGGTGGCCAGCGACGGCACGGGAGGGACGCTGGAGTTTCATCTGGACGCGGTAAGCGGGCCGCTCACTGGCGCCGCGATGCTGCCGGTCACGGGCAACTGGCAGACGTGGACCACGGTAACGGCGCCCATCTCCGGAGCCACCGGCATCAGGAACCTGTTCCTCGTGCTCCACAACGGCGGCGTATCCGGCGCCATCGCCAACCTGAACTGGTTCCAGTTCCAGTGATTCCGAAAGATGGCGCTCTCGCGCGCTCCTACTTAAACCCAACTCCGGTCAATGACCAGGTTCCGGCGGTGATGATTCCCTTGGTCAGGCCCGACGCGGTGAACGTTCCCGGTGTGCCGTATTGAAAGAACCAGAGCCCTCCGTACGGATAGCCGTCCGCCGTATAACTGCTGGGCGGCAGAAACGAAAGCACCTGCGACGGGATTGAGAACTGTCCCGGCGCAACGGGTACGGTGCAGAAGAACTGGGCGTAGGATTGCACGACGTCCGTGGAACTTACGACGGCGGAGTGTCCCCCCAGTGTGGCAATACCGTTCTGATCGCCAAACCCGCGCGCATCCCAGGTGAGG
>CAYVPZ010000349.1:0-5588 GCA_964453955.1 uncultured Solibacteraceae bacterium
CCAGCGCCAGCAGATTGCCTTGGCCGGTTTCGGCGCATTTCGTGATGGCCGCCAGCGCCTGCTGCACTTTTCCGCCGTCGCGCTCGCGGCGGATCTTCGCCAGCCGCTCCACCTGGCTGGTGCGCACCGCGGCGTTGTCCACTTCCCGCAGATCCAGCTTCGTATCGGATTCGTAGCGGTGCGCGTTCACCCCCACGATGACGTCCCGGCCCGTGTCGATGCGCGCCTGCTTGCGCGCGGCCGCTTCCTCGATGCGCATCTTGGGCAGGCCCATCTCGATGGCCTTCACCATGCCGCCGTGGCTCTCCACTTCCTGAATCAGATCCCAGGCCGAGTGGGCCAGTTCGTGCGTCAGCGATTCGACGTAGTGCGAGCCGCCCCACGGGTCCACCACGCGGCAGATTTCGGTCTCTTCCTGGATGAACAGTTGCGTGTTGCGGGCGATGCGCGCGGAAAAGTCGGTGGGCAGCGCCAGCGCCTCATCGAGCGAATTGGTGTGCAGGCTCTGGGTGTGGCCCAGCGCCGCCGACATCGCTTCGATGGTGGTGCGCATCACGTTGTTGAACGGGTCCTGCTCGGTCAGGCTCCAGCCGGAGGTCTGGCAGTGCGTGCGCAGCGCCATCGATTTCGGGTTCTTTGGATCGAACGCCTTCACGATCTTCGCCCACAGCAGGCGCGCGGCGCGCAGCTTGGCGATCTCGCGGAAATGATTCATGCCGATGTCGAAGAAGAACGACAGCCGCGGCGCGAACTCGTCCACCGTCAGGCCCGCCGCGATGCCGGTGCGCACGTATTCCATGCCGTCGGCCAGCGTGTATGCCAGCTCGATTTCCTCGGTGGCTCCGGCTTCCTGCATGTGATAGCCGCTGATGGAAATCGAGTTGAACTTCGGCATGTTCTTCGCGGTGTAGCGGAAGATGTCGCCGACGATGCGCATGGACGGCGCGGGCGGATAAATATACGTATTCCGCACCATGAACTCTTTGAGAATGTCGTTCTGGATGGTCCCCGCCAGCTTCTCCGGCGAGACCCCCTGCTCTTCGGCCGCCACGATGTAGAAGGCCATTACCGGCAGCACAGCGCCGTTCATGGTCATGGACACCGAGATCGCTTCCAGCGGAATCTGGCTGAAGAGGATCTTCATGTCCTCCACGGAGTCGATGGCCACGCCCGCCTTGCCGACGTCGCCCACCACCCGCGGGTTGTCGGAATCGTAGCCGCGATGCGTGGCCAGATCGAAGGCCACCGAGAGCCCCATCTGCCCGGCCGCCAGATTGCGCCGGTAGAACGCGTTCGATTCTTCCGCCGTGGAGAAGCCCGCGTACTGGCGCACCGTCCACGGCCGCGTCACGTACATGGTGGTGTAGGGGCCCCTCAGGTACGGCGCGATGCCCGCCGCGTAGTGCAACTGCTCGAGGTGAGGATCGTACGCCGCCGCAGCCGTGCCCTTCTCGCGATATTCCAGTTTCGAAAAGTCCGGTCTCATCTCAGTCTCCGATCCCCAGTTTCCGTTGCAGCGCGGTAAGCGTTTCGAGCGCGTTGCCGCGGATGTGTATGAACTCCGCCACCCCCGCCTGTTTGAGCTGATCCAGCGCGTCCTTGGGATAGCCAGCCACGATCACCGGCTGCGGGAGCCGCGGACAAACCTCCACGGCGAGGCCGGGATACTCCGCGTCGGAACTGCACAGCACCACGAAATCCGGCTTCTCCTGTGCCACCGCGGCGAGGGCCGCCTCCACGGTGGCGAAGGCCGGCGGTTTCACCATGCCGAACCCCGCGCACTGGAAAAACTCAGTCGCGAACTCGGCCCGCGCGCGCCGCATCTTCGCGTCGCCAAACAGCAGCAGGAAAACCTTCGGCGTCCTGCCGGTGGCCTTCTCGTAGCGTTCCGTGCGCAACCGCATCGCCTCGAAGCCGCTCGCGCCGCGGGCGTGCGTGGAAGGCACGGCAATCTTGTCCAGAACGCGCTCGCTCGGGTTGGCGTGCACGTTGACCCCGGTGAACTGCCGCCGCCGCTGGGCGATGGCCGTCCTGCGGGCCTCCCGCGCCGGGTTCACCAGGTTGTCCACCAAGCCGGAGCCAACCGCCGCGCTGTATCCACCCGCCGCTTCCATCCGCTCGAACAGCTTCCAGGCCTCGCGCGCCATGGTGTCCGTAAGCGACTCGATGTACCAGGAGCCCGAGGCCGGATCGCTCAACTCGTCGAAGTGGGCCTCTTCGCGGAGGATGAGCTGTGTGTTCACACCCATCCGCCGGGCAAACTCGTCCGGCGCGGCGAAGGCCGAATGAAAGGGCGATACCGTCACCAGTTCCGCGCCGCCAATGATGGCCGACATCGCCTCGGTGGTCCCGCGCAGCATGTTCACGTACGGATCGTAGACGGTCTTGTTCCACTCCGACGTCTGCGCGAAGATGCGCGTCACGGGCCGCGCGTGCGGATCGTACGCCTTCACCACGCGCGGCCACAGCAGGCGCGCCGCGCGGAGCTTGGCAATCTCGAAAAAGTAGTTGGAGCCAACCGGGAAAGAAAACGCGATCTGGCCGGCCACCAGCCCCAGCTCGGCCAGGTACTCGGAGCCCTGAGCCAGAGCCAGCGCCAGTTCCTGCGTTGCCGTGGCCTCGATCTCGTCGAACCGGCCCGCGTTGATCACGAACGGAATAAAATCCGGGGCGATGTTGGCGGCCTCGTGGGTGGGGCCGCAATTGAGCGAACCGTGCACCCTGCCGGCAAAGTGGCGAATCACCCGCAGCAGCGATGCCGCCTGCCCGCCCGCGCGGATGTGCACTTCCACTTTGGTGAGCGGCAGCCGCCCCAGCAGCGCCTCGAGCGCGTCCTCGTTCTCCGGCCAGTACTGGATGGCCTGCGCGCCGCGCGCCACCGCTTCCATGGCCGTTTCGAAGTCCGTCACCTCGGCGCAGATCTTCCAGCCGGTGGGGAAATCGCGCAACGCCGGCAGGCCCGGCGAATCCTCCAAACGATAAAACGGCTTCACCTCGAAGCCGTCTTCCGTTTTCCAGATCAGTGATTTTGGATCCCTGCCCTTCAGGTCCTTCGCGATGGCCGCTTCCCATTCCGCGGTGGATACCGGCGGGAACTCGGCGAACAGAGGCTCCGCCTGTGCAGCGTTCATTTTTCCGGCTCCTCGACAACTTCGATCAGGAATCCGAAGGCTTTGGGATGCACGAAAAACACCATGGTCCCGCGCGAGCCGGGCCGCGGGGCCTTGTCGATGATATTAAAGCCGTTCGCTTTCATGAAGTCGAAGGCCTTGTGAATATCGGCCACGCGAAAAGCCACGTGGGCAAAACCGCCCCGTCCGCCGTTGCGCTCCTGCAGCTTCGCCACCGGCGACGTCTCGTTCAACGGCTCCAGCAACTGGATCAGGTTAGGACCGTCGCCAATCCGCAACAGCACCTCGCGCACCTGATCGCCGCCGTACACCTCTTCGCGGTGAATCTCGGTGAAGCCCAGCAGCTTGTAAGCGCTCACCTGGCCTTCCAGATCTCCGGTTTTCACCGAGACGGCCACGTGATCGACAAAAAGAAACCCGGGTACCGCGGCCAGAGGGGCCGCCGCGCGTTCGATATCGTTCTGCGTTTCCACCTGCACGTCCTCAATCCTCTTATTCGAAGTCCACCAGCACCTGGTTGGCCTGCACGCTCTGGCCGGCGTCCACCCGCACGCGCTTGATCTTGCCGGCCACCGGCGACGTGATGGTGGTTTCCATCTTCATGGCTTCCAGCACCAGAAGCGAATCGTCCACCTTCACCGCCTGCCCTTCCTGAGCGTTCAGCCGGACCACCACCCCTACCATGGGGCTGCGGCAAACCTTGCTCTCATCCACAACCTCGCCGTTGCCGGATGACGGACCACCGGCGGGCGCAACCGGCGCCGGGGCCGTTGGCGCCGACCAGGACACGGGACGATAAGCCCCTGGCGCGTGTACCTCTTCCGACTCTTCCGCTTCCACCTCTACTTCGTAAGTCTTGTTGTCGAGTGTGATCTTCAGTTTCACTGTACCCCTGCCTTGCCTACCGCATCATGTGCGATGCCTGGATGCTGACCCGGCCCTGTTGCGCCCACGGGTTCATGCCCGGGGTCGCGCTGCGCCGAACGCGGCGGATGCGGGCTTTCTTGCCCATGAACGCGGCCACCGTGGCCGCAATCACCATCAGCACCTCGGGCTCGATCGGTTCTTCTTCCTTTGCTGCCGCCACCGGCAGTGGCGCGGGCGGCGGTGCGCCGGCCACCGGCCTGGCCGGCTCCTGTTTGGCCGCCTCGGGCTTCGCCGTGTCCGCCAACCGAGCTTCCAGATTGTGAATCCGTGCCTCCATGCCGCGCAGGCGATCATTCACTTCTTCGAGCAGCGCCGTCAGGCGATCGGCATCGAGAGCGCCGTTTGTAGTTTTTTTCATCCCGGTCGGCTCCCCTCCCTACAGCGGGATCAGCCCGTGCTTCTTGGGCGGACGCAGTTCGCGCTTGGTATGCAGCGCTTCCAGCGCCGCCACCAGATAGCGCCGCGTTTCCGCCGGCTCAATCACGTCGTCGGCCTGACGCCGCGCGCCGGCCACATAGGGGTTCGAGAACTTGTCGCGATACTCCTGAATCATCTCCTGCCGTTTTGCCTTCGGGTCCGCGGCCGCCTGAATCTCCTTGCGGAACACCACGTCCACCGCGCCCTCGGCGCCCATGACCGCAATCTCCGCGCTTGGCCAGGCAATCAGACGGTCCGCGCCCAGATCCTTGCCGCACATGGCCAGATACGCTCCGCCGTAGGCCTTGCGCACCACCACGGTGAGTTTCGGCACGGTGGCCGCCGAGTACGCGAACAGCATCTTCGCGCCGTGCCTGATAATTCCACCGTACTCCTGTTGCACGCCCGGAAGGAAGCCGGGCACGTCCACCAGCGTGATCAGCGGGATGTTGAAGGCATTGCAGAAACGCACGAAGCGCGCCACCTTGTCCGAGGCGTTGATATCGAGCGCGCCCGCCAGCACCGCCGGCTGGCTGGCCACGATGCCCACCGAACGCCCGGCGATGCGCGAAAACGCAATCACCACGTTGGCCGCCCAGTAAGGCTGCACCTCGAGAAAATCGCCGTAATCCACCAGTCGCGAGATGATGGCGCGGATGTCGTAGCCCTGCTTCCCGTCGTCCGGCACAATGTGGTTCAGCGCTTCGTCCCGGCCTTCTCCCAGTTCGTAGGGCAGCCGCGGCGGGTCTTCCAGATTGTTCGACGGCAGATAGCTCAGCAGCTTCTTGCAAATCTCCACCGCGTGCTCGTCGTTCTCGGCCACGAAATGCACCACGCCGGATTGATTCATCTGCGCGCCCGGACCGCCCAACTGGTCCGCCGTCACCACCTCGCCGGTCACCTGTTTGATGACGCCGGGTCCGGTGATGAACATCTGCGCCTGTTTGGTCTGGATGATGAAATCGGTCAGCGCGGGGCTGTACGCCGCGCCGCCCGCGCACGGGCCGCAGATCAGCGAAATCTGCGGCACCGCGCCGCTGAGCATGGTGTTGTGATAGAAAACGCGCCCGTAGCCGGCCAGGCTGTCGATGCCTTCCTGCACACGGGCCCCGC
>CAYVPZ010000350.1:0-5585 GCA_964453955.1 uncultured Solibacteraceae bacterium
ATAGTGCCCCCCGCCGTCGGTTGCGATCGTGCGCGTTGCACCTGTGTCGACGTTCCTGATTGTCACCGCGACATCGGGAAGGGCCGCGCCGGTTTGGTCCGTCACCACGCCGGATAGTGTAGCCGACACCTGAGCGAAGGCGGAGGCCGCCAGCAGAAAGAGGAGAAAGTGGAGCCTGGTTGTCATGGTATTCTAAAATGTCGGTGTAACTCATACACGACACACTGTGAAGACGCCCCCATCGCCCGAAGTCTCGAACAATCTGGAGGTCCTCCGCCAAAAACGAGGGTTGTCCGTGTCTTCTCTGGCTGCAGTCCTCGGCATTAGCCGCCAGACGGTTTATGCGATTGAGGCCGGCAAATACGTTCCCAACACAGCCATCAGCCTTAAGCTGGCGCGCGTGCTCGAAGTCCGCGTAGAAGATCTGTTCTCTTTGCCTGTCAGTCCGGCCGCGCCCAACATGCGCACCGAACGGGTTTCGCTCCTTCCTGGCGCCGAACCTGCCGTTTCTGGTCAGCCCGTTCAGCTGTGCCAGGTCGACAGACGACTCGTCGCGTCGGCTGTTTCTCCGTTCCCGTGGTTTCTGCCGTCGGGCGACGCGATCATGACCGGCAAGACAAGGGCGCAGGTCTGCGACCCCGATGCCGACTTCGGCAACCGAATCCTCATCGCCGGATGTGATCCCGGAATCTCGGTGCTGGTGCGTCACATGCGACTCGGCGGGGTTGAATTGATCGTCGCCCACAGGAACAGTACACAGGCACTGTCGCTTCTGAAGAGTGGTTCGGTGCATGTCGCGGGCACGCACCTGGTGGATGAGGCGAGTGGCGAGTCGAATATCCCTGAGATCGGGCGGATCTTTCAAGGGAAGTCGGTGGCCTTGTTCTCGTTTGCCGTTTGGGAGGAAGGGATTCTTACGGCCGCCGGTAATCCGAAAGGAATTCGTGGCGTCGAAGACTTCAACCGCAAGGATGTTTGCATCGTCAATCGGGAGAATGGCGCGGGGAGCCGTACCCTGCTGGACTCCCGACTCAAGCGCCTGAAGATCGGCGCAGGCAAAGTCGCAGGCTACCGGAATCTGGCTCCGGGGCACCTGGCAGCCGCGTGGCAGGTCCAAACCCGCGTGGCCGATTGCTGTGTCGCGACACGAGCCGCGGCTCGCGCGTTCGGTCTCGGCTTCATACCTTTGGCGAGCGAGCGTTACGATTTCGCCATTCGCCGTCGCCACCTGAGCCTGCCTTCCATTCAGACGCTTCTGAACACCCTCAACCTCCGGGGTTTTCGGCGAGAACTGGAAAGTACCGGCGGCTACGACACGCGAGTGGCGGGTCAACAAATGATGTGATCATGAAACCACTCGTCATAGCGTTCATAATCGCCATGGGCGCCAGCGGTCAGGCTACCAAGCAGCGGCGAACCTCAGCGAAGTGCCTTCCCGGCGTGTCCTGCGCTTCCAACACCTGAAGACGGTGAGTTGTGCGTCTGGCAGAAGTGCTCTGGAGGCCGGCGGAGCAGGATGTCCTCGATTGGCTACGTGAGGGCGCGCTTGTCAGTGATGGAGTTGAACCGGATGCGTGCGGCTCTTCCGAAGGCGTTGTGACCAACCGGCGGTCGTTCTTAGGAACCTTCTCCGTAGGGTCCTCCTACTGGACACACGAATATGTTCATGCTGATGGTTGCCGCGAGATCTGGTCATCGTTTCGGTTGGTGAACCAAACTCGTTCAGGTATGGGCGCCAGCGCTTCACGCTCACCTCTTGAGATGACCTTATCGGACCGTACGCCGTGATTAGTGAACGCGCTTTCCGTCGAACATCTCAACCACGAAGTAGGGGTACAGGTAGTTAGCGCCTTTCCCCGCCTTGTCGATGAACTGGCCCGCCATAAAGTAACCAAGACCCGTTCCGACGTGCACCTCACGGTTGATTTCGTACCATGTGTAAGCATCCACTTCGTTGCCGACGTGCGTGCCGGACAGCCCTTTGGGGTCACGCAGGATCACGCCGCCCGAGGTGTTGTAAAGCGCGTCCGAGGCGCTGGCCAGCCAAAAATCGAGGTACTGGCCGGTCACCGACCAGCGGCGGTGCGGCACGATGGTAACCCCTCCGCGGCCCGATTTGATGTTCTGCCAGCCGAACAGATCGGAAATGCCAAAGCGGTCGTGAGCGGTGGGGTACATGGTGTCGAAAGTGCCGTGCACATCGGATGTGGGACTCTGGTCTCCGGAAGCGTAGTCGCAGCCGGTGAAGAAGCGTGGCTTCCACCCAATGGAGGAGACCGTATAGCCCGCGCCGAGCGTCGTGGCCCAGGCCTTGATGGTGTCAGGGCCGTCGGAGCCCCCCTCGCGGATCACTTCCGCGCGGTAGTCGAAATTCGAGATCTCCCGGCCGGCGATACGCAGCCCATACGCCTGCTCGTCCTGATGTCCGGTTTTCACCTTGGCAGTGGTTACGATGGCCACGCTGGGCTGAACGCGCCAGAGCACGAACGGCTCAATCTTCGACCTGGGGATGACATGGGTAATCGTATTGTAGTCTCCGTAAATGTTGTTGCCCTCCTGATGATGGGTGAGCCCGTCGGCTTCCGGGACGACGGCGGAAGCGGCGAAAAAGGAAGCACGAAACTGATCCCAATGAATATCGGTGACCACCGCGTCAAAGGAGCGCGCCTGGTCGCGCCACTCTGAATTGGACAGGATGGTGTTGTTGTAGTCGAGTATCTGGCGGCCGACGCGCAACGTGATGGGCTGCGTTTCCGGATCGCCGAACTGGGCGTAGGCAAGTTTCAGATCCCACCGCACCGTGTTCGGAGGGCCGATCGGCGGAGTCTGGAGGAACGAACGCGCATCCTGCACCTGACTCACCAACTTGAACCAACTAACCGGCTGTATGATCATCCCGAACCGGAAGCGGTTGAGAACATACGAGTCGTCGGCTCCGGGCTTGAAGCCGCTGTTCTCATAGCCTTCGTAGCGTATCCGTTGGTCGAGCCCGAACTGAAGCCATTTGGGCAACTGATCGTTGAGCAGGCCGATGGGCCGGAGATCGGGAAGGTCGTAGGGATCGGTTGCGATTAAAGGAGATGACGCTGGCCCGCCAATTGGCGTGGTGGACGTGTCCGCTCCCAGCGCGAGGATTTTATCGTACTGCGCATAAAGCTGGCCACTGCCAGCCGAGAGCAGGAGAGCCGCACCGGTAATGAGAATGCGGCGGCCTCTGGGAATTCTGATAAGCGAAGCGTATGCCAAGGTTACATCCTTTCGGTTTTGACGCGGTTGGTAGCGCGGTTTCTCTTCAGTGAACTGGTCGCGCCATGGCTCATTCGTCAATGTGGCCTCGCCGGTTTCAGCAGAATTGACCGGCTCTGCGGTGCCTGCCAGAGGGATATTGCGTAGAACAGGAGGAGGCGTGGCGCAGTGCGCGCAACCCTCCGTCGAACGCAAGGCGCTCGTGGTCCCGGTCGGCGGTTGCTCTGGAAAGCTTGTGCTTTCTGTCACTCTAGTATTCCTATAGAACAAATATGATAACAAGGGAACGCGCTGCCGTCAAGAGGGATTACCGAGGAGAGGAGAGGAGACGAGAAGATCAGAAAAGCACAGACACAAGTCTCTCCCGACAATTCGGCGACGCATCGGCAGCCCGTGACCGCGTTTCGTCGTGAACACGTCGGGTCTGTCCACCGCCGACAGTGAGCGAAATCAATGTGCTCCAGTGGCGGATGGCGCATGGCAACTGGCGCCTGGATAGAGGTGAGGCCAGTGTGCGGAGCCCTTCGTCGTCCCCAGGACGCGGTCTTGGTCGGCGGGTCTGCGCCTCACATTAGTCTAGCGATTCGCAGATGTATCATACGTCTACCGCGAAGGTGGGGTATATGCTTCCACTGCCAGCAGTCTGAACTCACCAAACATCCGGGAAGTCATTGATTTCTAACTCGGGCCAAAGCTCCGCCGCCGGAATATGGTACTGGAACGTAGTGTCCCACGCGAGGGCGTGCCCGATGGTGCTCTGATGGCTGGTGGGCAGGCCGGCTCCGAACGTGCTCTGCACGTCGAATTCAACCAGCCCTTGCCCCGGCGATAGTGGGCGCAATCACTCCGCCTCTCGCGCCATTGCTGTAGGAGCCGGTGGGATCTGAGGTGGCCGCAAGAAACATCGTGAGAATGTAGCTCCTGTGCTCCTCGTTGCCTGCCAGCAGCCGGTACTTGCCGAGGAACGACGCGTCGCCGAATCCGTCGTGTATTGCGCTCGTGGACGAGCGGAGGATTGGCACAGTAATGGGACAAGCGAGATTATTGAGGTTGCGTAAGTCCTTTGGAATGTGGTGGCCGAGGACGGACTTGAACCCCGACTCTAGGCCTTTTAGGGGCTGCGCTCCGTCCGCGGGGAGCATCTCTCGGCATTCCCGGTTCATGCTGAAGTTGCAGTTATTATCTGCACGGCTGGGCAGGCATTGCCACCACAAGACATGATGGCGGCTGGAAATGCGAGCGTCATGTTACTGCCACTGTAGATAAAAATGTAGCTGCCGGTGCATCCGGATTCAACAAGGCTCAACAGATCTCAACAGGCTGCCCGTATCTGCTTGAAACCTAAGTGCTTGAAAACAAGGCGCTTTCTGGATGCGCCGGAAACTGCCTTGGGCACAGTGGATCGCATGATTGTTTTCAATGACTTACAGACTAAAAGACAGGAGGTCGCTCCTGCCGAGCCAGACTGGCCGCGCTTTCGGAGGTCCGGTTGTTGAACCTTGAGGAAACGACCAGCTACATATTTGACTACATTGCCCTTTTGGATCGCTGCAAGCCTATGATTTAACGACGTTTAGCTAGTCGGCGCGATAGCGCGCACCTGCACACAGCATAGGCTCGGATCGACCAGGACAGCACTCATCAGCTGGCCATCAGCACCGGAAATAAGCCGGGCTGTGCGAGCCGCGAGTGCCTGTACGCACTCTTCACAGGGACCTGAATTCCCGAGCGACTCCGGGCGAAGTTCCGGTCAGCGTCCACAGGCATCGGCTTCCCGTCGGGTACTCGGTCAGATCGACGCCAGTGCTCGGCGGATTGCATATTAGTTTTGCCTAGAAAGCAGGCCGCTTAGCGATGGACCGAATTATTGCGGACCACAGGTATCACAGCAACGAAGTTCTTCTGACCCTGAGGCAGTGGGAAGTTCGCGCCTACTGCTCGGAACCGAAGCGCGGCCGGCACAACTGGAAGGACAAAGCCGCCGAGCGGGACGCGGTCTATCAGAACCGCCGTCGGATTCGTGGCGAGCGTGGCCGCTCCGCCAGCGCGGGGAAAAGGTGGAGCGAAGCTTCGCGCATCTGTACGTGAGCGGAGCGATGCGGCGAACGCATCTGCCGCCTCACGCGAACATCCTGAAGCGGCTGCTGATTCACGCCGCCGCCTTCAATCTCGGGCTGATCATACGCAGCATCACTGAAACCGGCACGCCCCGGCAGATGCGGGAGAGCGCCAGGGCTCTCGTTTCGCCGTTTTCGTTGCGATGCAAGATCTCAGTGCCCTGGGAGCGAAGCCTTCCTGCGCTGCCCTTGTGCCGGAGTAACGAATCGAGCAACGCTAAC
>CAYVPZ010000351.1:0-5581 GCA_964453955.1 uncultured Solibacteraceae bacterium
CTACCGCCGTGGCCTGCTGCGCGCCGCGCGCGTGATGACCGTCTCCAACGCCACCCGGCGCGATGTCGAAAGCGTGCTGGGGATTCCCGCCGGGCACATTCGCACCATCTACAACGCCCCCGACCCGGCCTTTCTGGAACCTTCCGCGCCGGCCATCGGGTGCCTCGACGAATCGGGCGTCCAATACCAGCCGCGGCTGCAGCGCATCATGGATCGCTATCAGATCAACTATCCGTTTCTCCTGTACGCGGGCAACATACGGCCGCAGAAAAACATCCCGCGGCTGGTGGAAGCGTTCGCGGTGGTGCGCGGCGAATTGAAGGATCACCCGTTCTTTCACAACCTGCATCTCATCATCATCGGCGACGAGATCTCCCACTATCCCGCGGTCCGCCACGCCGTGATCAAGACCAGGGCGGAACACGTGGTACGCTTTCTGGGATTCGTGCCCATCGAGACGCTGCGGTGCCTGTACCAGACGGCGCAGGCTTTCGTTTTCCCGTCGCTGTATGAAGGATTCGGCCTGCCGCCGCTGGAGGCCATGTCCTGCGGCGCGCCCGTGGTGGCTTCCAACGTGAGTGCGCTTCCGGAGGTAATTGGAGACGCGGCCGTGATCGTGAACCCGGAGAACGTGTTCGACGTCGCCCGCGGTATTCGCGACGTCCTGCTCGACCCGGATCTGCGCCGGCAGGTGGTGGCCCGCGGCTACGAACAGTCCCGCCGCTTCAGTTGGCAAAGCACCGCGTCTCAGGTTCTGGAGACGTACCGTCAGGTGGCCAGCCGGTAAGCATCCGCGGGTCCTCAGGCCGATTTGCGAAAGCCCGTTTTCGCCGCGCGCCGTGCCAGATGCAGATCGATCTCCTCCTCCGGGTAGAGATCCAGCAGATCCAGCCCGAACCGCTTCAGCATCGTGTCGAACAACTCCGGCGTCAGCGGCCGCACCCCCTTCAGGACATTATGAACGTGGGGTTGCGAAACGCCGAGGAAGCGGGCCAGACCGCGCTCGGTGAAATCGCCATTGCGGACCCGTTCGCGCGCGTGTTCCAGCAGATTGGCAGTCAACCCTTCAAACAACATTACATCTCCGCGGCATTTTCAATCTGAAATAGGTGCGGCGCAAAAGCAATAATACTGGAATAATTACCGGTTCGTTCCGTGCGTATTTTTCCTATGCCGCATACCGTCACAAATCACCTGTTATCTGGTACTTAGTACAACAGTACCATAAGTACCGGTACCAGTGGTAGAAGTTTTTATCTTCAATGGGTTGACGGATCGCCCCCCGGAAGTAGCATCGAACTCAAGCGACCCGGGAAGGACCCCGGGGCAGATTCTCCAGGAAGGAAATAAAATAATCATGAAATGGACACGATCCGATGCACTCGTACTTTCAGCCCCCAATTGCGCCCAATGCCGTGGTTTGGGGTTTCGCAGCTTGAAAGACGACGCGCCCTGTAACTGCGTCCTGCGGTCGATCTTTCGCGCCTGCTACGCTCACTTTCGCTATTGTTCGACGAAAGAGAGATCGATGAGCCGCATCTCGCTCGAGGGCAACCGCGGGGGCCAGCGGAAAACCATCTGGAGCCGCAAAAATGAAGAGTTCATTCCCGACTTCTGTCTGGTCAGCCAGCGCGCCCTCGCCGACTTCGAGTACCCCATCTTCAAGTACCACTTTCTGCAGGGGGCCGATTGGAAGCTCTGCTGCCGCAAGCTGGGCATGGATCGTGGAAATTTCTTCCACGAAGTCTATCGGATTGAACAGCGCCTGGGGCGTGTGTTCCGCGAGTTGCAGCCGTACGCGCTCTATCCGCTGGACGAGTATTTCGGCGGCTCGACGCGGGAAGCGGAAGCGCGTCCCCGGTTCCGGATGAGCGAGGTGATCCCCATCCGGCCGCCGTTGGCCGCATGAGCCCGCAGAGGGAGTAAGGGGAACTCCCTTACTCCCTTTACTCCCTTTAGTCCTTACCGCCGCCTTCGGAAGAACTCCTGCAACAGCTCCATGCACTCGGGGGCGAGCACCCCTTCCACCACCTCCACGCGATGGTTCAGCAATTCCGAATCGGCCAGGCGGAACTTGCTGCGCACACCCCCGAAGCGCAGATCGCGGGCGCCGAACACCAGCCGGCGGACGCGCGCCTGTACCAGCGCTCCCGCGCACATCGCGCACGGCTCGAGCGTGACGTACAGGGTGACATCTTCCAGACGATAATTGCCCATGGCCCGCGCGGCCTCGCGCAGGGCCAGCATTTCGGCGTGCGCGGTGGGATCGTTAGCGCCAATGGGCGAGTTGGAGCCGGCGCCAACCACGCGGCCCTCCCGCACCACGACGGCGCCCACCGGCACTTCGCCAGCATCGCGGGCCTGCCGGGCCAGCTCCAGCGCGGCGCTCATAAACTGCTCGTCGGCGCTCACCGGCGCTCCTCTGCCGTTGGCCGATGCCCGATGGCGCGCGGGAAACCGCTGGCTAGACTAGAATAAGCAGAACGGGAAGAACCGCATCGTCGCAAAGAGGATCACCTGTCAGGCATGTTCCGACATCTGTCATTCATCGTCAAGAGCGGCCTGCGCAACCGGCGCAGGAGCGCACTTACCATCCTCAGCATCGCCGTCTCGCTGTGCCTTCTGGGCGTGCTCATGGCCATGTATCGTGCGCTGTTTCTCTCCGACCAGCCCAGCCCAGCGCAGGCCCTGCGCATGATTGTGCACCACAAGGTCTCGCTTACCGTGCCATTGCCGTCGGCCTTCGAGGCGCGCATCCGCCAGATGCCCGGCGTGCGCGACGTCTCCGCTTACCAATGGTTCGGGGGGGTGTACAAAGACCCCAAAAACTTCTTCGCGCGCCTGGCCGTGGAACCGGACAGCTTCTTCCGCATCAAGCCCGAGCTGCAACTCCCGGACGAGCAGAAACAGGCGTTTCAGCATTTGCGCACGGGAACCATCGCGGGCGTCACCCTGGCGAAGAAGTACGGCTGGAAACTCGGCGACCGCATCACCCTGGTGGGCGATATCTATCCGTTCAATCCGGAGCTGACGCTGGTGGGCATTTACAGCGACCCGGAAGATACCGACACGCTGTTCTTCAACAACGAGTACATTCGCCAGGCCATGCAGGGCACCGGCCGGGAGGACCAGATCGGCGCGTTCTGGGTGCAGGCGGACAGCGCCTCCGACGTGCCGCGCGTGTCCAAAGCCATTGACGATGAGTTCGCCAACTCGCCCTATCCCACCAAAACCGAGTCCGAGAAAGCCTTCGCGCTGAGCTTCATCTCGTTCCTGGGCAACCTGAAGCTGTTTCTGGCGGCCATCTGCGGAGCGGTCACTTTCACGATTCTGCTGGTCTCCGCCAACACCATCTCCATGTCCGTGAGGGAGCGCGTTCGGGAGGTGGGCATTCTCAAGACGCTGGGCTTCACCACCGGCAACATCCTGAGCATCATCGTCGGCGAGGCGGTATTCATTTCGGCGGCCGGCGGAGTGCTGGGCGCGTTCATGGCGGCGTTCCTGTGCGACAGCGTCAAGAGCTTCCCCATGACGGCGGGGTTTTTCCACGATTTGACATTCTCCTCGGGAGTGGCGGCGGCGGCCTTGGGCGTGGCCCTGTTCATCGGGCTGGTGAGCTCGCTGGTGCCCGCCTGGGGGGCCGCGAAGACGTCGATTCTCGATTCGCTCCGCTACACGGGTTAAGAGACGACCATGGCTATCCCGATTGCATACAACCTCCGCAACCTGGTGGTCCGGCGCACCACCACGCTGATGACGGCGCTCGGTATCGCCCTCACCGTGGCGGTTCTTCTGTCCGTGATGGCGCTGGTCAGCGGCCTGCGAACGGCCTTCCGCAGCAGCGCGAACCCGCTGCACATCCTGGTGCTCAGGGTGGGCGGCACATCGGAATTGAACAGCGCGATCACGCGCGACGTATATCAGGATTTGAAGGTCAAACCCGGCATCGCGACCTCCCCAACGGGGAAACCAATGGCTTCGCTGGAGATGGTTACCGTCATTAATCTGCCCAGCATCGACAGCCCCACCGGAATGAACGTGACCCTGCGCGGGCTGACCACGCTGGGCATCGGCATGCGCAATCTCAAACTGGTCCATGGACAATGGTTCCGGCCCGGGCAGCGTGAAATCGTGGTGGGCAAATCGACGGCCAGCCGCTATCCGGCCGCGCACCTTGGACACCAGCTCCGTTTCGGCAAGGGGCTGTGGACCGTGGTGGGCGTCATGGACGGCGGGCAATCGGCGCTGAACAGCGAGATCTGGGGCGATCTGGGCCAGGTCAGTTCCGACTTCAACCGCCAGGACGGGCTGAGCTCGGTGCTGGTGGAGGCAACTGACCAGGCCACCGTGCCCGTGCTCATCAACTCCCTCAACGACGATCAGCGGCTGAACGTGAAGGCCATTACGCAGCAGGAATACTACGATCAGCAGACCATATCGGGAGCTCCGCTGCAGGCGCTGGGGATTTTCGTTTCCATCATCATGGCCGTGGGCAGCAGCTTCGCCGCCATGAACACCATGTACGCGGCGGTGGCTCGCCGGTCGACGGAGATCGGGACGCTGCGCGTGCTGGGGTTCTCGCGGGCCGCCATCCTGTTCAGCTTCTTCCTGGAATCGTTGCTGCTCTCGGTGCTGGGCGGGCTGCTGGGCTGCCTGCTGGTGCTGCCGTTGAACAACGTGGAGACCGGGATCGGAAACTTCATGACCTTCAGCGAGATTGCCTTCAACTTCCGGGTCACCATCCCGATCATGATTACCGGAGTGCTGTTCGCGCTCGTTATGGGCGCCTTCGGAGGTCTGTTGCCGGCTCGCATGGCGGCGAAGAAGGAGATCCTGATCGCGCTCCGGGAGACGTAAGGAGAAACCATGCGCCGCGAATATACACCCATCACCGCGCACGCGAACAAGAGCCTTATCCGCGTTTATTCGTGTGCATTCGCAGGCATCCTGGTATGTTCCCTCCAGGCGGGCGAGCCCGCGCCGTCGCCGCACGATTTCGTGAAGGAATTCTACAACTGGTATGGCCCCAAAACGCTGCAGGACAACCCCGGACGCACCTGGGACATTGCCGTGAAACAGAAGAGCGCCCTGTTCAGCCCCGAGCTCCTTCGCGCCCTCGAGGAGGATTCGGCGGCTTCGGACAAGGCCGTGGGGGACATCGTGGGGCTGGACTTCGATCCCTTTCTCTACAGCCAGGACCCCGCGGCACGCTTCGAAGTGGGCCCCATCACGGCGAAGGGAGCCGGCTGGCTGGTGGAGGTCCACGCGGTCGAGGCCGGCAGGAAAAATCGGAAACCGGCGGTGGTGGCCGAACTGTCGCCCGTAAACGGGCGCTGGCAGTTCGTGAATTTCCACTACGAGGGAAACCTGAATTTGGTATCGATCCTGAAGACGTTGCGCCAGGATCGGGAGAAGGACGCGAAATGAAGCGGATTGCATTCGTGTGCATTCGTGGCCAGTGAGAGACATGGAACCACAACTGAGTAACCTCAAAATCGACCGCTCGCAGAAGGGTTCCACGGAGCCCTCGCCCTGGGCCACGCGCTTTATCGTCGCCGGCATCGCCTTCTTCGTGCTGGTG
>CAYVPZ010000352.1:0-5569 GCA_964453955.1 uncultured Solibacteraceae bacterium
GACCTACTTCCACGTCGACATGGACGCGTTCTTCGTGAGCGTGGAGGAGTTGCTCGACCCTTCCCTCAAAGGCAAGGCCGTCGTCGTGGGCGGCAACCCGGACCAGCGCGGCGTGGTCTCGGCCGCTTCCTACGCCGCGCGCAAATTCGGCGTGCACTCGGCCATGCCCCTGCGAACGGCCGGCAAACTCTGCCCCCACGCCATTTATCTCGACGGGCATCCGGACATGTACCGCGAATACTCCGGCCGGGCCTTCACCGTGTTCACCCACTTCACGCCGCTGGTGGACATGGCCTCCATCGACGAAGCGTACCTGGACATGACCGGCACCGAGCGCCTGCACGGCCCGCCGTTCGCCGCCGCGCACGCGCTGCACCAGCGCATGAAGGCCGACACCGGGCTGAACTGCTCCATCGGCATCTCGGTGTCGCGGATGGTGGCCAAGGTCTCCTCCGATCAGGCCAAGCCCAACGGCGTGTTGTGGGTGCTGCCCGGCCAGGAGGCGCGGTTTCTGGCGCCGCTGGAGATCCGCCGCATCCCCGGCGTGGGCAAAGTGACCGAGCGCAACCTGCACTCCTGCGGCATCCGGCGCGTGGGCGACCTCGCCGCGCTCAACGAGAAGTTCCTGGCCGAACGCTTCGGCCAGTGGGGTCTGGCGCTGGCCGGCAAGGCGAAGGGCCTCGACGCGGGCGGCTGGTTCGACACCGAAGTCGGGGCCGGCGGCGATCCCAAATCCATCAGCCACGAGCACACCTTCGACCAGGACACCGCCGACCCGGAACGTCTCGAAGCCACGCTGGTGCGGCTTTCCGAGATGGTGGCGCGGCGGCTGCGGGAACATCTGCTGTACGCCCGCACCATTCAGCTCAAGCTCCGTTATTCCGATTTCTCCACCATTACCCGGGCGAAATCGCTGGACCACGCCACGCAGATCGACGCCGAAATCCTGACGGCGATCCGCGAGCTGTTTCAAGAGAATTTCGACCGGTCGCTGAAGGTGCGCCTGCTGGGGGTTCACGCCTCCGGGCTGGTGCACGCCACCGGGCAGATGCGCCTGCTGGATCAACAGCTTGCCGAGCGCTGGACCAGCGCGCTGACGGCCGTGGACCGGCTACGGGACCGCTATGGGGAGTCCGCGGTGGAGCTGGCACGGGGCCTGAGTAATCGCATTCGCGAGCGCGTACATGAGAATCCTGTAGGAATTCCGGGCCGGCGCAAGCCAGGCGGCAAATAATAGACGCCGTCAACTGTAGCCTTTCCCGGAATGAGCCGATAAGTAATCGGAGCTTCACCCTAGAGAGTTCGATGGCAATAACCGGCAGAATCGCGGGCCAAGTGGCCCGGCTGACCGTCATCGGGTTGGCCCCTGGAGTGGTATGCACGGTTTCGCTGTTGCAGGTCTGTTGTGACGCCGCCCGGGAGCGCAGCGTCAGAACCAACGTGCAGCAGGTGCGAGACCTTTCGCCCGACGACGTTCGCGCGGGCGTGCCGGTGCGGCTCCGCGGAACGGTCACGTATTTCGATCCATGGATGGACCTGTTCTTCGTGCAGGATGCCACGGGAGGCATCGCGGTGGACACGCTGGCCGACCGCCGGCTGTGGGTCCCCGGGCAGGTGGTTGAAATATCGGGGATCGCCGGGGCGGGTGGGGCGGCGCCGCTGGTCATTGAGCCGCGCACCCGGGTAATCGGAAACGCGGCACTGCCCGCGGCAGTCCCTATTCCCGCCGCGGGCGCGGACCTGAGCCGCTTCGAGTACCGCCGCGCCAGCGTCAGTGGTATGGTCCACTCGGCGTTCATCGAACCAAAGGGCCAGCTCTCGTTGACCATGGACTCGAGCGGGCGGAAGGTGGTGGCGCGGGTTCTGGCCTACCCGACGGGGGACTTCTTCAGCCTGGTGGGGGCGCAGCTCACGGTGCGGGGAATTGCCAGCAGGACGCTTGACGTCTGGGGACATACCGTGGATCTGCAGATGAAGGTCTACGCCAGGGAGGACGTCACCGTCGATCGCCCCGCCGTTGCGCCGCAACTGCTTCCGGTCCGCGGCGTTCGCGACTTGCAGGCGCTGCCTCGGACGGCATTGCCCAGGCAGCGCGTGCGCATCCGGGGGCAGCGTCTGGACACGGAAATCGGCTCTTCGCACCTCGTCGACGACGGCACCGGCCGGATCCGCGTGGTGCTGGCGCCGTATGCTCCCAGCCTGGCGGCCCACGCGGTCGATCTGGCCGGATTCCCGAGGTACGACGCCGGTTCGCTCATCCTCGATGCGGCGATCCCGGTGGCAGCCTCCGCCGCCGTGGAGGGTCGCGGAAACATCGCTCCGGAGGTATTGACCGAGGTTCGGCAATTTCATCGTCTGACCGCGCTGGAGGCCCGCCGGGAGTATCCCCTCCACGTGCGCGGCACGGTGACCTATTTCGACCCGCTGACGCACAACATGTTCGTGCAGGACAGGACCGCGGGCACCTACGTGTTCACCAACGGCATCCAGGGCCTGCCGGCGATGCGAGCGGGCGACGACGTGGATATCACCGGGGTCACCTTCCCGGGCGATTTCGCTCCCACCATCGGAAAGCCGTCGATTCGCGTGCTGGGCCGGGCCAGTATGCCGGCGCCGCTGGCCGGAGATGTGGAAGACGTATTTCAGGGAAACGCGGACAGTCAGTGGGTGGAGCTGGAGGGCGTGATTCACGGACTGGACACGGTTCTCGGGCACGCGCTGGTGACGCTGACGTGGGGCAGCCGCAGCTTCAAGGCTCATATCGTCGGGTTGCCCGCTCTGCCGGAGCAGTTCCGCGGCGCCAGAGTGCGCCTGCGCGGCGTCGCCGGTTCGCTTTTCAACCGGCGCAGACAACTGCTGGGCATTCAACTGTTCGTTCCGGGCATGGAATACATGACCGTGCTCGATGCGGCCCCCGCCGATCCATTTGCGCTGCCGGTGCGCGACGTCGACGAGTTGCTGCAGTTCTCCGCCGACGGGCGAACCGACCGCCTGACGCACGTGCGCGGCGTGGTGACGCTCAGCGACCCCCTGGGCCCCACTTGGATCCGCGGCTCCGGTGGAGCGCTTGCCATCCGCGATCACACGTTCGCTCAACTGGCCCCCGGAGACCTGGTGGACGTGGCGGGGTTCCCGGTGAAGGGGCCGTTCTCCCCGGAAATGCATGACGCCGTTCTGAAGAGGATCGGTGGGGGGCCGCAGCCCGCACCCGCGCCGGTAACCGCCGACGAAACCAGGGAAGGCAACCATGATGCCGAGCTCGTCCGCATCGATGCGATTCTGACCGACCAGATCAACGACGCGGGGGAACAGGTCTTCCACCTGCAATCGGGAAGGACCACGTTCACCGCGCGCATTGCCGACCGTCCCGGCATACCGGTGTTTACCAATGGCGCCGTGGTCCGGGTGACCGGCATCTGCTCGGTGGAAGTGGATACTTCGCACGACATCGTGGTGCCGCGCACTTTCACATTGCGCATGCGCTCGCCCGCCGACATCGCCGTCATCCGCGAGGCCCCATGGTGGACGCCGGAGCGGACCATGCGGGCGCTGGCGCTCACCATAGGCGTGGTGCTGCTGGTGTTGTCGTGGGTGGCGGTGTTGCGGCGGCGCGTGCACCGGCAGACGCGGGTGATTGCCGAGAAACTGGCGGAAGAGGCCCGGCTCCGGGACGAGGCGCAAGCGGCCAGCCGGGCCAAGAGCGAGTTCCTGGCCAACGTGTCGCACGAGTTGCGCACGCCCATGAACGGAATCGTCGGGTTCACCGCGCTGGCTCTCGAAACCGAACTGACCGGCGAGCAGCGCGACTACCTGGACACGGTGCGCAGCTCGGCGGACTCTCTTCTGCGAATCATCAACGACATCCTGGATTTCTCCCGCACCGACGCGGGCGGCATGGAACTGGACGAGACGGACTTTTCCCTCGCCGACTGCCTGCGCTCGGCGGTGAGAATCGTCGAGGCCGACGCGGCCCGCAAACGCCTGAGCCTGCGCTGCGAAGTCTCGCCGTCCATCCCCACGACGTTGCGAGGAGATCCCGAACGGTTGCGGCAGATTGTGCTGAACCTGCTGAGCAACGCGGTCAAGTTTACGCCGCGAGGCACCGTCACCCTGGCGGCCGCGCTGGAATCGGAGAGCGACGCCGGTGTTGGCGTGCGCATCTCGGTGGCGGACACGGGCATCGGAATCCCCATCGAGAAGCAGGCGGTTGTTTTCGAGCCATTCCGCCAGGCGGATGGATCGGTGACCCGGAAGTATGGGGGAACCGGCCTTGGTCTGGCCATCAGCCGGAATCTGGTGCACCTGCTGGGTGGCGAAATGCAGTTGGAGAGCGCGCCCGGACAAGGCAGCAGGTTTGTTTTCACGGCCTGTTTCCGAAGGCCGCGGCAACCCGACCCGCTGCAGCCGGCCGGCCGGACGTGGGATGAAAGTGCCGCGCGTTCGCTCTCCATCCTGGTGGCCGAGGATAATGCCGTAAACCGGCGCCTGCTCATCACGGTGCTGGAATCGCGTGGGCATCGGGTGCGGGCGGCGTCGAACGGCGTCGAAGCCGTGGAATTCTTCCAGCATGGCGAGTTCGATCTGATCCTCATGGATGTGCAGATGCCCGAGCTGGACGGCATCGACGCGACGGCGGCCATCCGGCAGACCGAGAACGGCAACGCTCGCGTGCCCATTTACGCGTTCACCGCTCACGCCATGGCCGGCGACCGCGAGAAATGCCTGGCGGCCGGCATGGATGGGTACCTGTCCAAGCCGGTCAAGCTCGACGACCTGGTGGCCCTGGTCGGCGAGGTAGCGGCAAAGACGATGGACGCGCGCCAGCCGAGCCCGTCGGCCGGCTGAGCACGGGAAACCCGCCCGGTCAGTTCCGCAGAATGCCCATTTCTTTCGCCACGCGGGAGAGAATCTCCACGGCGCGATCCAGCAAGTCGGAGCTGTGCGTGGCCGTGACGATGGTGCGAATGCGCGCCCGCCCTTCCGGCACGGTGGGAAACCCAATGCCGGTAGCCCACAGCCCGTTCTCGAACAGGCGCCGCGAGAATTCGTGCGCCGTGCCGGCTTCGCCCACCAGAATCGGCGTGATGGGCGTCTCGCTCGCGCCGGTGTCGAATCCCGCGCGGCGCAGCGCATCCTTGAAGTAGCGGGTGTTGTCCCACAGCGTGGCGATGCGCGCGGGCTCGCTTTCGAGCAGGTCGAACGCGGCCAGACAGGCGCCCACCACCGCCGGCGGAT
Source organism: uncultured Solibacteraceae bacterium (assembly GCA_964453955.1). Lineage (GTDB taxonomy): Bacteria > Acidobacteriota > Terriglobia > Bryobacterales > Bryobacteraceae > CAWACP01. The sequence continues at coordinate 5,236 of CAYVPZ010000352.1, forward strand.
GCGACGTGGAGAACAGAAACGGCCGCGCGCGGTGATACAGATAATCGATGAGATCGCGGCTGCCGCACACGTAGCCGCCGAGCACGCCCACGGCCTTGGACAACGTTCCCACCTGAATGTCCACGCGCCCGTGCAGGCCGAAATGGTCCACGGTCCCGCGGCCATTGCTGCCGAGAACGCCGGAGGAGTGGGCATCGTCGATCATCATGATGGCCCCGTGGCGTTCGGCGATGTCCACCAGCGCGGGCAGCGGAGCGATGTCGCCATCCATGGAAAACACGCCGTCGGTGATCAGCAGCTTGCGGCCGGGCTTGTCCGCGAGACCGCGCAACAG
>CAYVPZ010000353.1:0-2829 GCA_964453955.1 uncultured Solibacteraceae bacterium
CTGTTGCGCCGGACCCGGAAAATCCGTTCGAACTGGCGATGACCGTCGCCGATACCGACGTCCTCATCGACTACCTCGCCGGTAAAGGCGAAGCCGCCGCGGTGGAGCGGCTGCTTGCCCGGGGCGCGCTCAGGACCACGGTGATCGGCCGGTTTGAGCTCCTCTCGGCCGCGAAGAACGCCAGACAACTTGCCCGCCTGCTTCAACTCCTCGCGGCGGTGCCATCGCTCGCGCTGGACGACGCGGCCGCCGACGCCGCCAGCGAGATTCGCCGAGCCCTCGAACAATCGGGCCATCCCATCGGCATGGCCGACAGTCTGATTGCCGGCATCGTCACCAGCAACGGCGGCACCCTGCTCACCCGCAACCGCCGTCACTTCGAACGCGTCCCGGGCCTCCGCCTCGCCTGAACCGCTTGGGCCCGGCTCCGAAACGACTTGCCCGCAACCCCGCTGCCACTGATTCTCTCCAGGACGGACCGAATTCCTCGGCCGCGACCGAGAAAGCGCGTAAGTTGGCCGGAAAACCCGAAAATAGGGTCAACACCCATGCCTTGACGGCGTCCATTGCTCCTGCGAAGCTGGAAAACAGCGTGGACCCCACAATAAAAAAGCTTGCCGTAGGCGCGGTCCGGCTGGCGGCAATGGCCCAGCTCGGACCCATCGCAGGCGGGTTGTTTCTCGCCGGTGGAGCGGTCGTCGGGAAGATTCTGGCCGACAGCAAATGGGCTGAGACCGGCGCCGACATGCTGATGCATCTCGCCTCCGACAAAGCCAGCGATCTGTTCGGATCGGCCGCCGAGGGATTCCGCAGCGGGCGCAACGGGGATATCGAGAAGTCCATGCAAAAGGCCGCCCTGGCCGCGCTCGACGAGTTGGAAGCGGAGGCGCCCGCCGGGTTCGCCGACTGGTTTGAAGCCTGGAGCCACCACCTGACGTTGCGGCCCGCGGCGGAGGTTTTCGCGGGCGCGGGTAACGTGGACCCGGTAGCTCTCGAGTACGACGACGAGCAGTTTCGCGACCTCTGGTGGAGCCGCATGGAGCCCGTTCTCGCCGGCTGGTGGACCACGGAAACATCCCCCATCACGCAGTTGCACCTGAGCGCCAAGCGTACGCTGCCCCCCGAGCTGGCGGCGTTCCTGCGCCAGCGGCTCCCCGAAGCGATGCAGGAGGCGCACGCTGAGGTCCTGCGCGACGAAAGCCTCAAACGAAGCTGGATCGCCTTTCAGCAACATGTCTACAGCGACACCCTGAATCATCTGCAGGCAATCCGGAGCCAGTTGAACCGCATCGAGTCAAAACTCGACGCGAGGCTCGATGGGCAGGTTCAAACCAAAACCGTCTGGAGCTTTCCCCGCCCCACCGAACACTTCCAGGACCGCCCGGAACTGATCGCCCAGATCGACGCCGCGCTCGGCCACAGCGCCGTCACCGCGCTCACCGCCCTTCACGGCCTGCCCGGCATCGGCAAAACGCAAGTGGCCCGGAAGTTCGCCGAACTCCGCCGCGAGCGCTATCGGCTCGGCGTCTGGATCGAATCCGAAAACGAATCGTCGCTGCTGGCCAGCTTCTCGGCGGTCTCGCGTCTGCTGCGCTGGCCGCCGGAACAGGATCAGCGGGCCATGGCATTGCGCGTCATCAACGAGATCTCCGCACGGGGGCACTGGCTCGCCATCTTCGATAACGCCGAATCGCCCGAAGCGCTGCGCCCGTGGGTGGAGAGGTTCAGCGGGCACGGCCACGTGCTCATCACCTCGCGCAACGAAAACTGGGACGGCCTCGCCCAAACCGTGAGTGTCACCCAGTGGAGCATCCCGGAATCCGTGCGGTTCCTGCTGGAGCGCACGCGGCAGAACGACCAGGCCGCGGCGGAAGGGCTGGCGCGGGATCTGGATGGTCTGGTGCTGGCGCTGGAGCACGCAGCGGCGTATATGCTCGCGGGCGACGGGATGCCTCTCGCCGAGTACCGGCGCGTCTGGGCAGACAAGCTGAAGTGGATAGCCAAAGGCCACGATTATCCCGATTCCGTGGCTGCGGCGCTCGGCCTCTCTCTCGACGCCGTGGCCGGGAAATCCCCCGCGGCCTACGATCTGCTGTGCATGTTCGCGTGGCTGGCGCCGGATCGCATTCCGAAGAAGGAACTGCTGGAGGCAGGAGCCGAGGCTTTGCCCGAAGCGCTCGGGAAGGCCTTTGCCGATCACGACCAGTGGAACGAAGCGGTCGAGACGTTGCGCCGGTATTCGCTGCTCCGGCAGGAGCGCGCCGAAGGCGTCACCACCGGGTACTTCCTGCATCGCGTGGTGCAGCAGGTGATGCGGGACCGTCTCGCGGCGGCAGCCGCCGAAGCGCAGTGGCTGGCGTCAGCCTGCGACCTGATGAACGCGGCCTTCCCGCTCACCCTCGACGCCGAGCAACCCTCCTCCTGGCCAGTGTTCGAAGCGCTGCTGCCGCATGCCCGCGCCATCCGCGAGCACGTCCGTCAGGTACCCCCGCCCCCCTCGCTGGGCCGCGTGCTCAATCAGGCCGGCTGGTACCTCCGAGTCCGCGGCCTCTACAGCGAGGCGCGCGATTTCCTGGAGCTGGCGCTGGCCTCAGATGAGCAGCAGTTTGGGCCGGACCACCCTGATGTGGCGGCGGCCCGTTCGAACCTGGCCACCATCCTCAGCGACTTGGGCGAGCATGCGGAAGCGCGGAAGCAGATCGAGCTGGCGCTGGAGTCGGCTGTGCGCCAGTTTGGACCGGACCACCCCCTTGTGGCGGTGCGCCGATCGAACCTGGCCACCATCCTCCGCGACTTGGGCGAGCATGCGGAAGCGCGGAAGCAGATCGA
>CAYVPZ010000353.1:2929-5564 GCA_964453955.1 uncultured Solibacteraceae bacterium
ACCGTTCGAACCTGGCCACCATCCTCCGCGCTTTGGGCGAGCATGCGGAAGCGCGAAAGCAGATCGAGCTGGCGCTGGAGTCGGCTGTGCGCCAGTTAGGGCCGGACCACCCCAAGGTGGCGGTGCGCCGTGCGACCCTGGCCAGCATCCTGCACGATTTGGGCGAGCACGCGGAAGCGCGGAAGCAGATCGAGCTGGCGCTTGAGGTCTTCCGCAAGACGCTGCCACCGGGCCACCCGGATATTCGCAACGCCGAGGCCTGGAGGGAGACCATTCTCCGCGATGCAGCAGGCTCCTGAGCCCCGCCTCACTTCCCCCGAGCCACCGACCCCTTCATCAAAAACATAAACGGAATCAGCCCCACAAAAATCAGCGCCAGCACCCAGAACCCGTCCACGAACGCCAGCGCCGCGGCCTGCCGCTGCACCATCCCGTACAGCATCGCCTGCGCCCGCACCGCCGCATCCGCCATCGAAAATCCCTGCTGGTGCAGCACCTGCGTCAGCCCCTGCAATTGCGCCGCGATTCCGGCATCCAGCGACGTAACATGCGCCGCCAGCACGCTCTGGTGGAACTGCCCGCGCCGCGCCAGCAGGGTCATCACAAAAGCAATTCCGCAACTCCCCCCGATATTACGCGCCAGATTCACAATACCGGTGGCATAACTCATCCGCTCCCGCGCAATATAATAAAACGCCATCGTATTAATCGGCACAAAAAGGAAAGCCAGCCCGATACTCTGCACAATTCGCGCCGTAATAATATGCGAAAAATCCACCCCCAGCGTAAATCCGCTCATCAGCCACAGCCCCGCCGCGGCCATCGACAGCCCGAACACCACCAGCCAGCGCGGCTGATAGCGCGAAACCAGAAAACCCACCAGCGGCATGAACATCATGATCACCACGCCCCCCGGCGACAGCGCCAGCCCGCTCTGCGTGGCCGTGTACCCCAGCAGCTCCTGCATGTACAGCGGAAGCAGCACGGTGCTCCCGTACAGCACGAAACCCAGCGAGAACATGGACAACGTGGCGATGGCGAAATTCCGGTCCTTCAGCAGATGGAAATCCACCACCGGGTGCACGTGCCGCAGCTCCCAGAACACCACCGCGGTGAGACAGATCGCCGCCAGCGCCGCCGTCCACACAATCAGGTCCGACCCGAACCAGTCCTTGCGCTGCCCTTCGTCGAGCATGATCTCCAGCGCGCCCAGGCCCACGGTCAGCAGCCCCAGGCCCATGAAATCGATATGCCCCTGCTTCAAACTGCGCCGCACCAGCCACGGCGGATCGTGCACCAGCATGGAAGTCAGCAGCAGCGAGAGCACGCCCACCGGAATATTGATGAAAAAGATCCACCGCCACGACCAGTTGTCCGTCACCCACCCGCCCAGCGCCGGCCCGATCACCGGCGCGAACACCACGCCGATGCCGAACATGGCCATGGCCATCCCCTGTTTCTCGCGCGGAAACGTCTCCCGCAGGATGGCCTGCGACACCGGCTGCAGCGCCCCTCCTCCCACCCCCTGCATCACGCGAAACAGAATCAGCATGAACAGGCTCGGCGCCATCCCGCACAGCATGGAACTCACCGTGAACAGGAACACGCAGGTCATGTAGAAGCGTTTGCGGCCGAAGATCATGGAGAACCAGCCGCTCATCGGCAGGATGATGGCGTTGGCCACCAGGTACGCCGTCAGCACCCATGTGGATTCGTCGGTGGTGGCGCCCAGGCTGCCGGCGATGTGCGGCAGCGCGACGTTGGCCACGCTGGTGTCCAGCACCTCCATGAACGTGGCCAGCATCACCGTCCCGGCGATGATCCAGGGGTTGATGGTGCGCTCGCCGGCCGCCATTACTTCGTCTCGATACTCGCGTCCACGTTCATGCCCGGCCGCAGCACGGCATCGGCGGGCAGCGGGTCCAGAACGATCTTCACCGGAATGCGCTGGACCACTTTCACGAAATTCCCCGTCGCGTTTTCCGGCGGCAGCAGGCTCATGCGCGCTCCCGTAGACGCGGCGATGGAATCCACGTGACCGGGGAAACTGCGCCCGCTCATATCCACGCTCACTTCGGCCTTCTGCCCCGGATGCACGTTGCGCAGTTGCGTCTCCTTGAAATTCGCCGTCACCCAGATGTCGTTCAGCGGAACGATGACCATCAGGCTCTGGCCTGGCTGCAGAATCTGGCCGGGTTCCACCGATTTCCGCGTGACCCTGCCGTCCAGCGGCGCCACAATCACCGTGTAACCGAGCTGCAGTTCGGCGGTCTCCAGGTCCGCCCGCGCCTGCACCACCGCCGCATTGGCCGAGGCCGCGCGCGCCGACTGCACCCCGATCTGCTTCTGGTTCGCCCGCGCCTGCACCACCGCGGACTGCGCCTGCGACACCCGCGCCCGCGCGCCCTCCAGCGCGGCCTTCTTCGTCTGGGCGTCCTCGATCGCGGCGCTCAGTTTCTCCCGCGCCGCCGCAAGCTGGCTTTCGGCGACCCTGGAGGCGGCCACGTACGAATCGAACTGCAGCTTCGAGATCTCCGCCTTCTCCGCCAGCGGACGCATGCGCTCCAGATCGGCCTTCGCGCGTTCCCACGTGGCTTCGCTTGCATCCACGTTGGCACGCGCGAAGGAGATGTCC
>CAYVPZ010000354.1:0-5561 GCA_964453955.1 uncultured Solibacteraceae bacterium
GGCTCGATCCCTCGTCGCCGCAGATGACGCTGCTGCTGGTGATGCTGCATACGGGCACGATGATCGCGGTAATCGCGTATTTCTGGCGGCGATGGAGGGAGGCGTATGTTCTGACGTCCTGGGTTCTAATCATCTTCGCTTCCCTGGTCACGGGAGTCATCGGCGAGATCCTGATCGAGGCTCTGGAGAAGTTCACGCACGCGGAGGCCGAGCAGTTGTTCGGGCGGCTCGATCTGATCGCGCCGGCGCTGGCGATTGTTGGGGTGCTGATTTTGGTGGCAGGCCTGTTTGACCGCGGCGCGGGGGCCGACGTGGGATGGAAGCAGGCGGCGCTCATTGGCGCGGTGCAGGGTCTTTGCCTGCCCTTCCGCGGGTTCTCGCGCTCGGGCGCGACCATATCCACGGGGATGCTTGCCGGCGTTTCGCGCGTGCGTGCCGAGGCCTTCAGCTTCGCTTTGGCGGTGGTGCTCACTCCCCCGGCCATTGCCCGCGAGGCGCTCCGGCTGGTGAGGACGCCGCATGGCGCTCTCACGCCGCTGCTGCTTCCCAGCCTTCTGGGGGCGGCGTTCGCTCTTCTGGCCGGCCTGCTGGCGCTGCAATGGCTCAGCCGGTGGCTGGAGGGCGGCCGATGGCATCTGTTCGGCATCTATTGCCTGGTGGCTGCCGCCGCGGTAGCGGCTTTGCACCATTACGGCTATTGAGTGAGGTACTCTGAGGCAGAGAAGCACATGGCTCGCGAAGCGCTCCATCAATTGATCGATCGTATCCCTGAGACGGAGATTGTCGCCGCGCAGCGTTTCCTGGAGTACCTGGCGAGCGGCGCCGCTTTGCGGGTTGCGCTTGCTGCGCCGTTCGATGACGAGCCCGTTACCGAGGGTGACTCCGAGGCAATTGCTCGTGCGCGGGCGGATCTTGAAGCCGGCCGGGTCGTCTCCCACGAAGAGATGCTGCGCGAATTCGGAGTTTGATGCGATTCGTATGGCCGGAGTCTTCGCGCTCCGAGCTACGCGGGATAGACCGCGAAGTCGCAAAACGGATTCTCACGGCGTTGACTCGATACGGAGAATCCGGCGAGGGTGACGTCAAGGCGCTTACCGGAGAGTGGCTCGGACTCGCCCGTCTTCGCGTTGGCGATTATCGCGTGGTTTTCTCGGTGAGTCCGGTCGAAATCACCGTTGTTCGCGTGCGCCATCGATCTGACGTTTACAGGTAAGCTGGGTCTAATCAAACTCACGAACGCTTGGCGTCGCCGGTGATGGCCCCGATCACCGAACGAACGGAACGTAGGCGCGCACGCGCGAGCGGTATGCGATGTAGGACTCCTCGAAGCGTTCGGCCAGCAGGCGGTCCTCCGCGCGCACGCGAATCTCGGTCCCGGCGAGGAAAAACACCAGCGACCCGACCGCCATCGGCCACCAGGTCCAGGCAAACAGCGTGGCCAGGAGCATGCCCAGCATAGAAGCGTAGATGGGATGCCGAACCCAGCCGTACGGCCCTGTCTGGATCAGTTCGTGATCTTCGCTGAGCGCCGCTTCGTAGCGCCATTGCTTGCCCAGACGGCGAGCGGCCGCCCAGCCGAGAACCACCGACGGAGGCCCCAGCAACATCGAAGCGACCAGGGACGGCACTGACTTCGCGAAACCAACCGGCCAAACCCAGGCCCAGGCCAGGGCGTAACCGAGCATGACCAGAATGATTCCCCACCTCGACGAGGGCGCCCTGACGACCTTCGTCTGCCCGGCCGCCTGTTTGCGCGGCCCCACGAACGCGAGCGACCAGGCGATCCAGCACACGAGGAGTTCCACGAGGGCGGCGATCTGGAGCATGCGTTTCATTATAATGATTGCGACATCAATGAAGTCCGGCCGAGTTTCCTTCCCGCCCGCCCCCTATTTGTGGATACAGGCCCTGCTGGCGCTGGTGGCTATTGTGGTGGCTTATCTGCTGACCATCGCGCTTTCCATCGCCTGTCTGGTCTTGCCGCTGCTGGCATTTTGGAGTTTCGTGAATTCAGGACTCTCTTACCAGAACTGGCAGGGATTCCTGAGAGCGATGGGTACCCCGCTGCTGGGTTGTTTGGCTGTGGGCGGTATCGGAGTCTGTGTGATGTCGCTGTGGTCGCTGTTTCCGCGGCGGGCGCCCTTTCAAGCTCCCGGTCCGCGTCTTTCGCCCATCGACCAGGGCAGGCTCTTCAGCGAGATCCGCTCAATTGCGGAAATGTTTGGAATACCCGTGCCAGGCGAGGTCTATCTCTGCGGGGACATGGCCATCCTGGTGGCAGAACGAAACGGCTTCTTCGGATTCGGCCGAGGTCAGATTCTCGTGGTGGGTTTGCCGGCTTTGCAGCTTCTGACCGTCGGCCAGTTCCGGGCGATGGTGGCTGCGGGGTCTGCTCACCTTTACGCCGGCGATACCGCGCTCAATCCGTGGATCAACACGCTGATGTCGGCGATGGCGCGTGTCCTGAACTCATCCAAACCCGCGCCGCCGGCGGGACCGCTGAGCGCTTTTTTCCTGGCCTATGGCGGCCCAATTCGCCTTGCCCTGGCAAGCTCCATCTCGGTGTATTGGAAACTGCTCCTGCGGCTTTGCCAGGGCCTGACGCTTCGTCTGGAACGCCGCGCCGACGCGCTGGCGTGCTATGCCGCGGGAACAAACGCCTTCGTTTCAGGTCTTCGATTGATGTATCGTTACTGGCCGGCGTCGAAGTTTTATTGGAATGTCCAAGTTGCTCCCATCGTCCATGCGGGCTTCTTTCCGCCACTGGGCGAAGGCTTTGCACGTTTCATCGGGGCGCCCCGGTTGGACCAGTCGTCGGCGGAGTTTCTCGATACACAGATGAATCGAAGGGAACGGACGCCCGCCGACCCGCGGCCGCTTCTGCACGATCGAATAGCGGCCGCTCCCACTCACCGGGTTGAGAGGGAGGATTCGGGCTCGGCGGCAATTGCGCTCCTGGAAAAAACGGAGGAGACCGAACTCCGTCTCCTCGCCCATCTGTTCCCCGGCACAGCATCCCGTCCGTTGCTCAGAATCGCGTGGAGCGACATTGGTCCGGCGGTCTACGGTCCGGCGTGGCGCGCGCTGGTCGCGGAGCATGCCGGCTTTCTGGCCGGACTAAATCCGCAGTCTCTGCCAGGTGTCATGCAGGATCTGTCCGGCTTCAGCGCGCGGATTCCCAACCCCCCTGGCATGCTGCTCAGCGCACTCCAGCGCACCACGCGACTCCGGACCGTCCTCCAATCCGCTCTCGCACTGGTGCTAATGGATAGTGGCTGGGCATTTAGCGCTCAGGCCGGTGAACTTGTTTTTCTGAAAGATGAAATGAGGGTGAATCTCTCGGAGGAACTCGTGGGGCTGGAGACCGGCAGGCTGGCGGGAGAAACATGGCTACAACGGTGGCGCCAGTGGGGTCTGGCGGACGTCCCGCTCGTTTCTGCTTCGACGGCCGCGAGCTGACGGCGGCGGTTATTGGGCAGCGATCCCCCGGCGATTCCGGGCGCCTTCGCCGCACTACCTCATACGTGAAAGACCCACTGCTGGCGCCGCTGGCGGCCGTCGCGCTCGGTATCGGCCTTTCGCATCTGGTGTGGTTTGACCTTCGCCAGACGCTTCTGGCCGGCGCATTGCTGGCCGTGCTGGCCATCGCCGCCGTTCGCCGCTCCCGCCCGATCGCGCTGGCGGCCGGCCTGCTCGCGCTGGGATTCGCGGGAATCGCCGTGGACGTGGCCCACCGGCCGGGTCCGCCGCCGGTGATCGAGGCCCCTTCCAACGAGACTCTGGTGCTGAGCGGCTGCGTGGTGGAGCCTTCGGTCTTTTATGAGGATCGCGACCAGTTCACGCTGGAGCTGGCTCCGCACGCCGACGTCCGCGTCAGCTTGGCGCTTCGCGATGGGGAGACGCCGCCGGAGCTGGATTACGGCCAGAGGGTGGAGGTGGAAGCGCGGGTGCGCAAGGTCCGCGGCTACCACAACCCCGGGTCGTTCGATTTCGCCATCTGGGCGGCGCGCCGCAACCTGTTTTGGAACGCCATCATGCATACCGGCGGGCGCCCGCGGGTGCTGCCTGGGCGTTGCGGTTCGCGCTTCCGCGCAATGATCTACTGGCTGCGCACCGCGGCCCTGCGGCGGATCGAACAGCTTTACAAAGGCGACGAGAAGAACCGCGGGTTGATGCAGGGCATTCTGATCGGCGATTCCACGAAGATCGAGAAGATGTGGACGGACGATTTCCGCCGCACCGGCACCTACCACACGCTGGTGATTTCCGGACTGCACGTGACCGTGCTGGCGGCGGTGTTTCTGTTCCTGCTGCGAGTGTGCTTCCTGCCCGAACTGCCCGCGCTGGCCATCGCCTGCGCCGCCACGTGGCTGTACGCCATTGTCTCCGGAGGCGGCGCCCCGGCCATGCGCGCCGCGAGCGGCCTCACCCTGTTTCTGGTTACCCGCTACTTTCACCGGCGCGGGCGCGTGCTGAATCTGCTGGCGGCGATCGCGCTGGCGTTTCTGCTGGCCGACCCCGGCCAGATGTTCGAGGCCAGCTTCGAGCTGACCTTCCTCGCGGTGGCGGCGATCGCCATACTGGCCAGGCCGCTGCTTGATCGCACATCGGCACCGTACGCCCGCGGCTTGCGCGACATCAACGATTCGGCCCGCGATCTCCACCTCGAGCCGCGCGTGGCGCAGTTCCGCGTGGAACTACGCCTGATTGCCGAGACGCTCTCCCGTTGCACCGGCTTCCCACAGAGGCATTTGCAAACCGCCCTGGCGCTGCTGCTGCGGCTGGCGTACTTCGCCTGGGCGATGGCGGTGATTTCCACCGTGGTGCAGATCGGCGTGGCGCTTCCCATGGCCATTTGTTTCCACCGCATCTCGTTTTCGAGCTTTTCGGCGAACATCATCGTGGTGCCGCTGCTGGCGGCGGTGGTGCCCATTGGCTTCCTCGCGGTGTTTACCGGATGGGGCTTCCCGGCCACGGTTGCGGGGTGGCTGCTGGGCGTGGCGCGGGCGGTTGCGGCTTGGCATGCGCAACTGGAACCGAACTGGCGCGTGCCCGATCCGCCCCTCTGGCTCGACATCGCCTTCGTCGCCGCCCTGCTGGCGTTCTCCTTCGCGATACGGCACGGGCGCCGTTGGCGCTGGCCCGCCGCCGCAGCCGTGGCGCTGCTGTTCACCCTGGTTATCGTTCACCCGTTCCCGCCGCGGACCGCCGCCGGCATGCTGGAGCTGACGGCCATCGACGTCGGACAGGGCGACAGCCTCTTCGTGGCCTTCCCGGACGGCCATCTGATGCTGGTGGACGGCGGGGGCTTCCCGCCCATGGGGCGCAAGCGCCAGCCCCGGCTGGACGTGGGAGAGGATGTGGTCTCCCCGTACCTGTGGAGCCGCTCCATTCGCCGCCTGGATGTGATTGTGGCCACGCACGCCCACGAAGACCATGTACTGGGCCTGCACGCGGTGATCGACAATTTCCATCCGCGCGAGCTGTGGACCGGAGCGAGCCCGCCTTCGCCGGTGCAGGACGCTCTGCTGGCCCACGCGCGCCGGGCGGGCATGCGGGTG